>CADBSN010000001.1 GCA_902797255.1 uncultured Bacteroidales bacterium
TAGCCACATCCCACAGGTGTATCAGCCGAGTAGCCACATCATCCGAGATGTCCATCGTGTGGCGCCTGATGATGGGTTCTTTATATTTCGACTTGTCATGAAGACGTATTGCCCTTTCCACATTCAAGTCGATACTTAATGTCTGTTTGTCTCTTGATGAGATAACCTCAGACGAAACCAACTGATGAGCCACAGAATCGTAGGCAATCGAACACTCATTCAGATAAGTGAAGATGCCAGCAAAACTTGCATTCTCAGGAACCATCAACCTGAACAGCTCCTGCTCATAAGTCAATGTATCAGGATTTAATACCACTAGGTCGACAGGAATCAACCATTCCTGCGGGCCAATTGTCAACCACCTTTCCAAAGGTTGTGCCATCATATTGATTGGCAGCAATGTGAGCAAAATAAAGTTTAAAGTTTTCATTTTAAATTTTTCACTTTTCACTTTTAATTTTCAAATTTTCATTATTTCCAACTGCAAGATATTTTCTCAAATGTACTAAAAAGGCTATTGAATACTTTCACGAGACTTTTTGACCATCTCGAGCATGGGTTGTATTTGCTTTTCGAGTTCTTCTCGAGTTAATTCGTCAAAAAAATTCTTATCTTCCTCCTTTACACCTAACTGCAACCATTGTTGATATGATTTTCCAAAGAAATGTACACCATAAGTATTACCAAAAGTAATCCCAAACGGCTCACCATTGTCTGCCCAAATTCTTACTTTCGATGCATAAGTCCACACATACTTTCTGCGAGTCTGTTCATCATAACTGAACGTCACAATATAATATTTTCTGCCTATGTTCTTACTGAGGTCAAGTTGAGAATTTCTCGGCATTTGATTCTCGTCACACACCTGTATATCCGAGATGCTCGGTATCACTGATTCCCGATACCATCCAGGGCCAAAATTTTGTGTGACCTCCCTTGCCAAATTAATAAGGTAGCTATTCCTACTGGTTATACTCATTGTTCGTAAATCTGTCGATTGTGCTGCTATTGACAATGAGATGCCAAAGAGAACAAAAAACAAGCCTGATACTTTCATAACTTTGCAATTATTTGTTATTTCAATGTTTCCGACTGCAAAGTTACGGCGTTTATTTAGACGAACCTAGAAAAAGGGGTGGAAAATTTCAAAAGTGATAAAACGTTCCCACAAGCACATATAGTCACTATTTTTACCTGTTTCCCATCAAACAAGGGGGTGGAAAATTTTCGATAAAGTAGGTCTTTTTAGAGCTAAAATCAAAAAGACTTCCCCAGTAAACGCTGGAGAAGCCTTTTTTATGAATAATGTGAATGTGACTTTTGTTGTATAAGCAACGTAGCCTTAGAATCTAAATCCGACCGTACACATAATCTGACTGCGGTTGTTCTCAATCTCTGTTGGACGAAGGCTGAGATTCAAAGGTGTGTTGTTTGCATCAACAAAGTTTATATTGTCTACATTAAATGCATAGAAGTCACCCTTTTGACCAGAATACTGATAAGTGAGGTCGATATAGCCACCTTTGTAACGATAACCTAGACCAAAGGTGAAGCGGTTGGTACCTTTCCAGTTGGTGAAATCTGTCTCAGTCAGTGGATCCCAATAGGAGAGCAAACGGAATGCGTCATCCTTCATGGGAGCTGATACATAGTTATAACCTGCACGGACGCTTAATTGATCGATTGGTTTCACTTCCATACCAACCTTGAAGGTATGCTGTGCCTTCAGGTATTGATTCATGAAGTTATTATGGCGAATGAAATCCTGAGTCTGGTGACCATCAACGGAATACTTTAACGTCGACAGATCTTGATATTCATACTCTGCTCCAATTGCGAAGTAATTATCGATGGTGTAGCCAAGACTGCAACCCAATTTCCAAGGTGTACGCAGGTCATAGTGGAATGGATCGCCCACATACTCGCTGACATACCCATCATTCAGATACAATACAGAACCGTTTAGTTCCTCCATTTTATACCACGTAGGCGTGTGAACATTAACACCAAAACGGAAAGGAGAATCTTCGATAGGACGGCATATAAATCCGAGCTTTATATCCACACCATCACCAGTAGTCTTGTACCAATTGCTGAAGTCATAGAACGCCGAACCTCCTGCGGTCGAGAGCAGTTCCTCGTAGAAACTCTCACGGTTGTAGTTAATGTCATACAATCCTACAGAAGCACCAAAGAAGTACTTGTCGAGCACATTTAAAGACAAGTTGATATCAGCCTGAGTAATACCTCCATAAGTAGCCTTTCGCATATTGGCTTTATCGGCTCCGTTTCCGGTAAAATCTGCTATGAAATAACTATCAGAAGCTCCATCATAATACATTGTGCCATCAACAATTCCACCTTGAGTAAAGTTACCATCGTTGTCGCAATTGGGGGCAGACATCTTAGGAAGGGCTCCCCAATCGTTATTGGAATTAGCTTCGTTAGCCAAATTTGCTATCTGATAGGTCTGCGACAGGCTGACAGGACCTACTGCTGAAGACACCGTAAGGTTCTGGATTGGCGTATCCTGATTGAAGAGGAAGTTTTTGTTCTTCACATAATTTACACCGAAGTTTACATACTTCACATTACCTTCATCTGTAGGCAAGGAAATGAGAATTCCTGCATTATCGAGTGACAAACGTGTCGCATCGTGTCCGAGTACACCCTTTGCTCCAAACACACCACCTACGGTGAATGCAGCATCGCTCTTACGGAACAGACCTGTACCTGCAGGATTTGAACTCATCAGCGAGATTTCGCCTCCCAGCGCACCGAGAGCACCTCCCATACCCACGTAACGTGCGGTACCATTGAGGTCTTTTGTTGCGACATCTACTGCGTCAAACATATCTTGTGCCATCATGGTAGTGCTTACAGCTACCAATGAAGCTATCATAAACAATCTTTTCATAATCTTACGATTTAGCAATTTACAATCTACTATTAATTAACAATTTAATCATCTACGATTTAACCGGAAGGTGATTTATCGTCTTCCACCTGATGAACGTGAGCCGCCACCACCTGCGCCGCCACCGAAACTACCGCCACCACCTGAGGTACGTGCACCACCTCCGCTGCTGAAGCTACTGGTTGAACTGCTACGAGTAGGTGTGTTGTTTGTTGTTGTGGTGGTAGTTGTACGCTGTGGAACGTTGACAACAGTACGCTGCTGGTTCTGAGTGGTTGCTGTTCGCTGCTGAGTCGTAGTAGGAATCGTCACACGCTGTTGTGTTGCGGTGGTTTGATTCTGTGGGCGGACATTGATGGTCTGAGTGTTCTGACGAACAGTAGAAGCACTATTATTGCTTTCGTTACGGTTTACAACTACAACACGGTTGTTGTTGACAGTTCTATTCGCTGTATTCACATTCGAAACACGTGAATTATTATTGCTTACACCAACTCTGCCAACTGGAACGATAGTTTTGTTACGAGATGCCTCTGTAGAACGAGCTGCATTCGTACGGATTGTGTTCTCTGTTCTTGACGAGAAGCTGTTGCGCGTACCATTAGCAGCTGCAACTACAGTCGAACGACCAACATTATTTGTAGAATATCTGTTTGTACTTAATCTGCCACGACTATACACATTATTATTATGACGGTTTGCTGGACCTGGGCCTGGGCCTCCTCCGTGCCAGTAAGGTCCTGCACCCCAATGATCCCATGCATAATAAGGTGAGTGCCAACCGTAGAAGGAACTATACCAAGGGCGGTAGCCCCATCCGTAATGCCAACTATAACTCCATCCGTAATCCCAGTAGAACGGATCATACAGGTCCCAATAGAATGGGTCGTAGAGATAGTTGTACACACCATATCCGTAAACCAAGTCCCAATAATATGGACTACTCAACGCAAATCCGAAACGTGGGCTATGGAAGCGAAGCAGACGACGAGAGTAGATGAAGTCAGTCTCTGGGTCGTACATGTCGGGCGAAGTGACATAAACTGTATCGACGCGTGCTACCAGACTATCATCCTCTGCACCACCACCTGTCTGCCATGCACCTGCATAGTAAGCATCACGGCGGTTATATTCGTCTTCATCTCTGCTATTATTATTGTAAACAGCCAGAGTGGGTCTGCTGCTCGTAGTAGATGCTGACTGCTGATTCGAACGTACAGACGTTACAGTCGCATGCATGTCCTGACCTTTCTTCTTCTTCGATGGAGTGAAGTACAGGTCGTCATCTTGTGCCTGCATTGACAATGAAGTAATCAATGCCAAACCTAATGTCCAAAACAGTTTCTTGTTCATATCATTCTCGTTTTAAAGTGTCCATAATCTGATTCACGCTGCAAATTTACGACATTGATTCTATATACACGCCAACATTTCCCTAAAAAAAAATAGGGAAACCCCTATTTCAACGAAAAAGCATAAAAAAAGAGCGGGGAGGAGATGTGATGAAACTCCGAGTATGTAAGATTTGAGTGCCCGCATTCCTTTGTAATCCACCGACTCGAGGTTACCCTTTACAGGGCGTGGCCCGCCATTGAAATACGGAACGTTCTCGGTTTTCCAGATTTAATTGATGAGTATCCCAATCGATCCTATATCCCCGCTAATTTATGCTCTTTTTTTCGTATCGCAACGCTAAGCGTACAACGTTTTGACTAATGTCGATTTTAAATTTCGTTTGCAAATATAATACATTCACTTTATACCACCAAACTTTTTGCTACTTTTTTTCAAAAAAAATGCAGGAATCCAACGTTTTTTATTTTCCAGCCATGTAATCGTACACCCTAAGTACATCTTGAGAGTCTACCGTTCGATCCCTATTCACATCTTCTTTAACATGTAGTTTCTGAATCTCTTGAGTCTGTATGTAATCATAAATGGCCAAAACATCCTGCGTGTCAACCGTTCCGTCACCATTCACATCAGCAAATCGACATACATTCAACGTGATACTACCGTCTTCATGCTCACAGATATTCGTAAGGGGCTGCTGCATCGATGCCGATTGGGTATAGACAGGTTGTTTGTCGGCAAACAGGCACGTCACTCCTTTCGACCCAGGAAACAGGTCGCCATCAGCAGAAAGTGCCCATGCTTGCAGCTCGGCATCTGTGTTCACCAACGAATACGAATAGGCTTCTCCGTCTGCAGGAATAATGGTAAAACATTGATGGTTGAGTGTCGTATTCACGTTGTTATAGGTCCATCGGCTTATGGAATAATCCACATGAGTAAGCATCATCCCATGTCTATTCTGCAATGCTGTTCCGCGTCCTATAAACGAATCCCATCCAATATTCTGACGATTTTCCAGGATATAATATTCGTGTTCATTATTGGGGTTTATCATCTTATAGCCCGTTCCTCCTGTACTGATAGGCTGCAACGTGAGCGTCACTTCCTCATCGCGTTTCAACACTTCCATCTTGCGCCATCCCACGAAGTCTTTCTCGTAGGCGCTGTATCCACATGGGCAATTACCACCATCACAATAACAGCCTGTATCCATCACGTCCCAATAGTCCATTCCGTATGATTGACCTTGAGTATCATAAAAGTCTGGCAGTCCCAGGTTATGTCCCATCTCATGACACATCGTACCGATACCGTCCACAAGGTCATCATACAATTCATTGCTACAGCTATATGCGCAAAAGGTCTGCTGGCCAATCGTTCGGTCGTTCACCTTCCCATGAGGCCAGATGGTGTTTTCGTCATCACAGCCGTTCTCACCCTCTCCGGCATAGATGAAGTACACCAAATCCACCTTCCCGTCTCTGTCATTATCATATCTCGTCCAGTCACTCACCAGTTCCTGCGCCCCCATCACAGCATGGTTAACGAACATATTGATGTTCACATCATGATAGTCACCGTTATCCTTCCCATAATAAGCATAGCTATTGGGGAGGAGCACAGGGCCTATAATCTCAAATTCAGGTAAGAACAAACTATCGCTCTGCTGAACGAAATAGTCGCGTACTGAGCCATAACTACACGCACCCTTATAGAGGTTACCATCACGCGTACCGTTGCAAAACTTATCGTAAAAATCACGCAAGGCTTCTGGGCTGTCAGCCACATGGAATCGCAGGTTCATGAACTCCACCAGCACCACAGGGATTCGCTGAACACCTAACGGACGAAGAGGAGCATCCAGCACCGAAGCAGCGCGTCTCTCAGCCTGCTGCCAAGGAGTACGATAGGTCTGTATCGACCCTGTAGCGACTGCCTTACGAATGCGTGGAGGCACAGTAGCCGAAGCAACCATCCACGCACACAGCATACACCATAATATTATAAATCCCCTTTTCATTCGTTCCATTCTTCGATGCAAAATTACAAATAATTTACCATTTACCATTGACCATTAACCATTTTTGATTCTTTTTTCATTTTTACATAATATAATTTTTTGATTTTTACATTTTTGCTTATCTTTGCAGACCAAATGGTCAAAAATGCATAGTATTTTGCGCGAAGCGAATTATGAATTATGAATTATAAATTATGCATTAACATGCGCCCCATCCTTTCACTCATTTTGCTGCTGACACTCCACGTACCAGCTCAAGCCCAACTGCCCTATAGCCTAAGGATGACACAATCGGAGATGAAGCGCACACCGAAGAGCTACCTGCTCGATTTCTCA
>CADBSN010000002.1 GCA_902797255.1 uncultured Bacteroidales bacterium
CACAAGTAGTCGATATTGTGCGCCGCTTCAATAATGCCTTCAAGACTGTGTCAGGTCAGAACGAAGTGCGAAAGATGTTGCGTACAATCCTTTGGCTGAAATACAAGATCAAGGACAATGATGTCTTTGAGAAGGCATATAAATATGTGGAAATGTATTATTGATTATGTTCAAATGAATCTGGCAACTGTGATTCAGACAATGTGTACACAGCGGAACCGACCCTAACGTGTACAATCAAAATGCTCGAACAACGTTTTATGGGCTAAGAAAGGAAAGAAGAAAGCATGATACTCCCCACAATGACACCAGAGGAAAAGGTGCGGCAGATGGAAAAGATGAAGCCGCTGCTGCATGAGGCAGCTACGGGTTGGATGAACCGCAATCATAAGATTGTGTTCAAGACGAAGGTGTTTCCTACCTTCTATACTTTCGAGCGGACATTTGAAGGTATGGGAAAGTGGATGGTTATTGTGAAGGCTGAAAGCAAGGCTATACTGAAAAAGGGCATCGTCAACGTGCAGGGCTATCAAACTTACGTTGTGTCCCACGCCAAAATTGAAAGCAACAACGGTATGGGCATCTACTTGTTTAATGCACAAAACGAAGATACTATCATGTGTAACGAGTTCCCTCCACATTATTTCAACCAGTTTCGCAAGCGCTTTGTTGAAGCCAGAGGGTTGACGCAACCCGACTTCCCCAATCTCGTGAAGATGGTAATGAGGGAGCACCACGATGCGATGGACGAGACTGTGACGGGGCTGACGGTAAAGCTTAACGATGACGACCGACTATATTACGAGGAAAACGAAGAATACAATCGCCAGGCTGGATTCAAGAACTTGATAACCTATTCGCGAAATGGTATTTCGTTGGGTCTTTCGGGTGCCAACCGCCGATACTTCAACTTTACCACGTTTATTTCGGACGAGATGTTGAAAGACAACCAAGTAGAGGCTCAAAGGGAAATTCTGAGGCATCAGCTTAGATACCGTCATAAGGCTGACCTCGACCCGTTTGCTCCTCAAGAAAGCATTTTTAAATTTTTAGATCCTTCTACGAGAGGCTACGGATTGAATAAGAAGAAATTATAAAGCAATTATATCATGGATAAAGAAAAGAAATCAATAACTGATAGTTCTCGCTATTTTGAAGAGTTACTCTTGAGAATTCGTGATATTCGCTCCAGTGAACGCAGTGCTATGCAAAAAATTACAGATGTAATTGTTTCTGCCGCTGATTATGATGGAAGTAATTCTCTCCGTCGTTTTTCTGGTAATGCTAAGCTATTAAGTGAACGGGGTGAAACTGAACGTTTTGCTAACAGATTGCTGCTATATGCCGAAACTTCGGCAAAAATGCAGAAAGTATTATACGGCAAAGACATTGAAGTGTTAGCTCACGAATTTCTATACGATAATAGCTTTAAGCAGGACGTTTATGATTATCCAAGCTTTCAAGGTGTTTATGAAGAAGATGATGAAGGTGGTCAAGTTAGTCTGCCAGAGGAACTGCAAAACTTCAAGGGTAGCAGTATGGTGCTGAAGATTGAGGATATGGACAGGCTTATTGACACATTTTGTAGCCGTGATACCTATTACAAGAGAGCTTACGCTATTCTTGCCGATTTGGACAAAGAAGTGCTGGATTGCGTAGAAACGGGTGTTTTCCCTCAGTGGATACTCGTACCTTACAAAGATGGTGGCGATGCTATGTTCGAATTCTCGCATTTTGAATGTGATTTAAGAGAGCCCGACGAGAAATACCGTACGCTTTATGTTGTTTACCGCTTCGACACTACTGTATCATAATGAACGAGGATAAAAGTATCATAGAAACAGCGCAAAGGTACCTTGATAGGACAGATGGTAATTCGTGGGAAGCTGTAGTTAATCGTTACATTGATCGGATTGGTAACAATGAGCACGTATCTGCAATCAATGAAAACGAGAGTGAGGCAGACTATTTCAGACGATTACTTGAATGCTCAGAGAGAGCAAAGGAGGCCGTAAAGACGCATGAAACATGGAAACGACGCCACATGAATGGGCTGCGCGAGCTCGACTGTATGCAACGTATACTTATCGTTCTTGGAGAACTACTGAAGTCGGACTTCCTGCGCTACGACTGGTTTGATACAGGCTTTCCCAAAGAAGACAGAGAACAAGCTATAAAAGAACTTCGCGAACAGGGTTTTGAAGAACTTCTTCAAACAGAGGGAGCAGATTGGAAGTTCGCATTATTAGGTCAGCTCAGGAATCAACAGGAATCTCGCATTGTGATAGAAGAGCATAATGCAGGATTCTATATCAGCGAGATGCACGACAAATTGAGTGAGGAGGCAGTAGAGGCATTTTGTCGTTTCGTAACCTTCACGCGATTGGCCTATCAGGAGATAGACAGATTGAAAAAAGAGAATCGTGACCGTGAGTTGGAAGAATGTATCACAAGAATGCTGACCGACTTACAGCCACTTCGTGAGCATGTGGTGTCCGACTTTTCCGAAAGCTATGATGGGTTGCTGGACGGAATTCTGCTGGTAGGCGATTTGCAGAAGAAGCTGAAGCAGGTGTCGCCCTATACGTTCAAGGGAGGCTACAACCAGAAGCTGACGTGTAATTTTGTGGGACTGCTATGCAGTGAAGGGGTTTATGATGTGAATCCCAAGCAGGCCGATGCACTTATCTACACGGGTAAGACTCACTATACCTATATTAACTACTATGCAAACTACGACTCTTCCGACTCTGAACTGACCCGCGAGGAGGTCAAGGCCGTCAAGGAGCTAATAAAAAAGCATACCTGATTTTATTTTCCTTTATTTTTGGAAACATAACTCACTGAAAGTCAGTTGATAAAATATTATTATTTATCAGCTGACTTTTATTTTTTTGTACTCTTTTCACTTGCCGTACCTTTGCATCGTCAACAATTGATTGACGGTGCTCTTTGAGGCTTTGATACAACAATCGCACGGGAAGGCCCGAGCGTAGCAAACTATTATCGCTTGTGCGCGATACGCGCACGGGCACAAACATTATCTATTAATATTCAAACGAAGATACAATATGAGAAAGATTCAAAACTTATCAGCGACGGGTGCTCAGAGCATGACGTCGCTGGAGATTGCCCAGGTGACTGGCAAGAACCATTTTGACCTCATGAGGGCTATTCGAAAGATGGAGCCAGCATGGGAAAAAGTCAACGG
>CADBSN010000003.1 GCA_902797255.1 uncultured Bacteroidales bacterium
GTGCAAGATGAAATAGAAGGGTGGGCTGGCGAACATGGTGAGAAGCAGTTCTTGTCAATATTCCTTGCATTGTCAGACCAACGTCAGAATTTCGTGATGGGTATGAATATGCCAGATAAAGTCTACGATAAGGCAGTTCCAATTTTTATTCGTCAGGATCGTTCTGACAATTTCGTCACGAACCTAAGAAATGCTGATATAAAGCAAGAAAACGAGAAACTGACATACTCAACCATTAACGAGGACGATAAACTTGACCAACAGAAACGGGATGCACGCTATGCCAACATCTATCCATTCGGTATGAACGAGACAGCTTATTGTGCTGACGAACACTCATTGAACCGAGCTAAACTCATCAATTATCTGTATAGTACAATGCCTTCTGCCAATAAATTCCAAAGCATGTTAGTATTGAACGCTATGCCAAAGGAAAGGATTTGGGAAGAAGCTGATGCTCATTGGCGGAAACTATCTGTTGCTCTTAAATGGTCAAATCTGTATAGTGCCTATGCCATCATGACCAAACAAGATTTGTTACGAGCAATGCGTGATTTGAAACTCGATGACACCAGCCATGATTATGATCCACTAAATGATAATGAAATAGAAATACTCGCCAAAGTGGAGCATAACCGATGGAATGTGGAGAAGCTCCTGATGGGATATCGCAAAGCCCGGAAAGAAGAGGATAAGTATAAATGGGATAATAAGGATTATAAGAATGAACTTAAGAAAAACAAAAAACTCTTCATTCACCATGACATCCGTCCTTTTGATGATTTAGACGAAATAAAAGATCTTGATAGTGAATTCTCCCGTTATATCCCTTGGATTATGCGGATGACGGAGGAATAAGTCAGATATTACAAGAGAGCGTCCTACGAATAATGAATGCCATTATGGTTATAAATCGATTCTTGAAAAGTACAGCAGGCCGTTTGGCGATTGCCATTGTTGTCGGTATAGCGTTGGGATTTCTTGTCTCTCCGTTGTCTGGAGCTTGGAAAACTGTAGCAGTACAGGGCTTGCTCATTGTGAAGCAGATAACAAGTCAGGTTATCTTCTTTATGGTGCCGCTCATCATTATCGGTTGTGTGGCTCCATCCATCACGAGTTTTAAGGGAAATGCCACTAAGTTGTTGTTTATGACTATTGGCATTGCTTATCTTTCTTCTATTTTGGCCGCTATGCTGTCCATTGGGGTAAGCTATGTCACGGTGCCCCTTTTTCAAATTGAAGAGCCTACAGAAGTCGCATACGTATTGCCTAAGGTTATTTTCCCGTTAGAAATCCCTACTATGGATACGATGTCTGCTTTGTTGCTGGCTATTTTGCTTGGATTGGGAACTGTATGGATTAGTTCTGAGCGTTTCTCTTTGGCATTGAAGGACGTGCAGACTATGGTGTTGACTGTCGTGAAACGTGTGTTGCTTCCTATCCTTCCTTTGTTTGTTGGAGCCAGTTTCGCTTTATTATCGATTGAGGGCAAACTGAATCAGATGACGGTATTCCTTCCTGCAGTTTTGATTATCGTATGCTGTCAGTTGTTTTGGATAGCCGTTGTATACGGTGTGGCCTCACTCTATTCAAGGAAAAATAGCTGGGAGGTTCTGCGTCATTATCCACAAGCCTATTTCACTGCATTGGGTTCTATGTCCTCTGCCGCCACATTGCCCGTAGCGTTGGATTGTATCAAGAAGAGCAGGAACGTATCTAAGGATACTGCAGACTTTGCCTTGCCGATGTTCTGCAACATACATCTGTGTGGTTCTGTCATTTCTGAACTCTTCCTTGTGGTGACTACCTATTATTTCTTCTTCCATCAGTTGCCTCCAATTGGTAGCCTCATGCTATTGGCGGTGCTTGTCTGCATCATAGCCATCGGTTCTCCTGGTGTTCCTGGTGGAATTAACATGTCATGCTCATCGTTGGTAATGAGTATTGTCCTTGCGGCATATGCCCCAGAAAAGGGTGACCAGTTCTTTGCTGTTATGACAGCAATTTATACCATTCAGGATGGATTCGGTACTGCATGTAACATTACCTGCGATGGTGCTCTAACCCTGATTACAGAAACATATCTGAAGCGAATTAATCATTAATTTTAAAAATACAGAATCATGAAACAGTTTTTTTTCAATGAAGAGGGTTCTCTCAACGTCAGTCAATCAGTAAAATCACATCCTTCCTACAAACGTATTATGGAAGATAAGTATGTAACCTCAGAAGAATTGGGTCAGCAATATCAGCACATCAAAGCTATCTTCCGTAAAATGGAGGATTCTTTTACTGATGAGCAGAAGCAGATGGTGCATGACTTGATTATTGAAAGTGAAGTCTATCACGCAATTCGCCAGCATTTCAACGAACAGATTGAGTTTGACGGTGACTTTATTGTTTAACCGTGCTTGGTCTGAACTTTAGAGGATATGCCAGATATGAGCGTATATCCATACTTCTCGATCAAACTAAACATCAGTCGAGACAATGTTTTTGAAGAATGATGATAGATTCTCACTGGTGATAGTCTCTCTATCAAAGAATAAACATAAAAATTAAGATGTAATGGAAACAAAATCGTACATTCCGCAGCCTATAGACACCACAGGTGTTGAGCTGCCAAAAGAATTGGAACAATTGGTAGAGCAGATGTCGAAGAACGTTCATGAGGTGTGGTCGGAGACTCGTATTTCACAAGGTTGGAAATATGGTGAGGAACGTAATGACGAACAGAAGACGCATCCATGTCTGGTGCCATACGAAGAATTGCCTGAGGAAGAGAAAGAGTATGACAGGAATACGTGTATAGGAACCTTGAAACTAATTCTAAAATTTGGATTTAAAATTAGTAGATAGTTCCAACTATAAGAGATTAGTTGTTTAGCCTAAAAACATGAACGGACAAGGTGATGCCTTGCCCGTTTGTGTTGTTTATGGGATGATGGTATCAGTGCTCTTGGATGTACTTGTAGACCTCGAGGACATCCTGAGTGTCGACGTAGCCATCGTGGTTGACATCACCGTCCGTCTCAGAGCTTTCTTGCATATAACGGTAGATGGTCAGTACGTCTTGGGTATCGACGATGCCGTCACCGTTCACATCGGTATCAAGGGCTTGTGGTGTGGAGAGACAGATCCATCCAAAGCGGTCAGCACTGGTGAGGTCGTTCCTGTAGGAGCCGGCAGAGGTGTCGACATTGCGGATGATGCGAGTGCCATAGACGAGGAGTTTGTTGTCAGAATTAAGAACGGTGTAGTCGATGGTACGACGCAGAACTGTCGCAGCAGGATAGTTGAAGGTCTGGAGTGCTCCGAAGACAAGTGGGTTCTCGAGTGCGAGTGAGTCGGCTCCTTCGGGGATAGTTCCATCGGGGTTGTTCTGCTGGAAGAGTGCTTTACGCTGGGATTTGTTGCCATAGACGACATCGGCACTATGTCCGGCACTGAAGAGTACTTGATTGCCAATGGTTGCCTGACCCGGAGTACATGCCATGTAGTTGACTGTCTGGTTGAGTGTGATGCGCTTGCCCACACCTCCTTCATAGAGCACGATGGCTTTGAAGCCCGTGTTGGTAACATCCCAGATGCGAATGTTGATGGTGTTGTTCTTGATGGACGGACGAGCCTCTGCGATTACGACAGGTAGTACTCCTTCTGCAAATGGCTGCTGGAAGGTGACCTGAACGGTGTCGCTGATGAGTTTTGCGCTTCCCACCTCGATGGTCATCGCTCCGTAGGTGTAGTCGCCTGGCACCATTGCCATGAACGGGACGGATTCTTTCGAACTGAGGGTCTGGGTACCTGAATAGGCCCATGGAATCATCTTGTAGGTGAATGACTTGGTGGAGGCTTTGTCGATGAGGGTCACAGGATTAGTGTTTGCATTCTTGTTCGTGGCAATACCCATGAAGACTGCTGGTGTTTCGGTCATCGTGGTGGTGAAATTGACTGTGAGGGCTTCGAGGCTTGTCACGTCAATCTGTCCGTACTGAATGACGTCGTTTCCTGCTGAGGTGCTTACAGTGATAGGTATGGCATCTGAGTATTTGGGTGTCTTGCTGCCAACAGGATAGACTGCAATGCGGTAATAGTTGGCTCCTGATGCAGGCTTGGAGTCGGTGAAGGTGTAGGATGCACCAGTCTTGGCAGATACATCCTTGAGGGCTACATTACCAATCCACACATACTTGGAGGTTCCTGAACGCATACATTCAACCGTCATTGAGTCGAGCATATCCCCATTTGGGTCGTTCCACTTCAAGATGCAGCTGCCCAATGTTTTGTTGTAAGTGGCTGTGAGATCGGTAGGTCGGAGATAGACCACATTCGGCACTTTCTGGATGGAGGCGTTGTAGCCGAGTCCCTCGTTCATCTTGGCGTAGTACTTGCCGAGTGTGGAGAGCTGACCGTCTTTGTAAATCTTCGAAGCATCGGCTTCAGAGTTCCAATAGGCATAACGCTCGACATATTTGCTAGCATTGAGGATTTCGAGGATAGGTTTGGTGCCTTCGTAGCATTTCTGCTGATTGGCTGCAGAGAACGAATCTTTTCCATCAGGGGCCTGTGCGAAGATACCGCCGCTGCTCCAGTTGCCAGCATTCCAACTGGCTCCCCATACCCATTCTGATATCCAGATAGGACGTCCACCATAGCTGTTGTAGTAGCCGCTGAAGTCGTTGAAACTTGGTGAACCCCAATAGCAGTGGAGGTCGAGCAGGTCACATCGCCAACCACGTGCATCAATAGAATCAATGAAAGCACGGAGGTGGCTCCAACTGCCGTCATGTGAACTCTCAGAACAGAGTCGCATACCAGTACGCATAAGGTTCTGCCAGTTGTCTAGCACAACATCCACACTTTGTGGGTGGTCGTCAGCACTATTGCCTGGCTCGTTGTTGGTCTTCATGTGGCAAGAACCGGTCACGCCACCACAAGTGGCCGCTGATGGCCAGTCTTCGTAGATGTGGTTGGGTACCCATTCGATATCGGGCAGGTTGCTGGCGTTTCCTTGTCCCCAGTCGTAGCACCAGCATGAGTTGACAGCTGAGTTTGCCGTATAGTCGCCGTTGCTGGCCAATCCGGCCTTATGGGCATTGTGCCATTTGAACAAACGATAGGACGAGACACGACCGCTCATGTTGGCTGGCAGGTCAATCTCGAGGTCTTCCTGATCGGCAATGAAACAGCGGCTATATCCCCATCCGCTTCGTCCTACGGCGAAAGTGACCATGTAGCCACGTTTCAGTTTGAATGAACGGAAGTTGTTGTTCAGATTCGCAGTTGTGAGATCCTTCATGAATCCACCGTTGCTACCCTCAGAGTAGTCGTTGGAGGACTCGCCCTGAAAGTTTTTCTCTGTGTAGCAGGTGAGTGGTTTGAAGTCTTCTCCATATGGGAAAATGATGGCTCCGCGGTTGTACATCTTCACCTGACAGTTGGTGCCATCTACAGCTTTCTGTCCGTTGATATAAATGAAGTTCATCCATGACTTGAGAACAGCGCTGGGTTTGATGCTTTTGATGATGACAACTGCATGTTCTGTGTTCTCAATATTTACGCTCCCAGCTGTCGTGAAGGGTGTGTCATCAGTGATGATATAGTCGACATCATCGGTGAGGGTCACTGCATCAGTCACCTGTGTAACTGTCTGTTTCCTGTTGGTGGCCGACATGTTTCCTGTCCAAATGAATAGGGCGATAATAGCGATAGTCTGTAGTCTCATGCTTATGATGATTTGATATGGTTTATACTTAAAATATGTTGTGAGTGCAAAAATAATCAATATTTCCTAAACGACAAAAAAAATATGTCTTTTAGTTACGTTTTACAGTCGTAAAGTCTGCATTTTCCGTTTTTTGACCTAAAAATGGAGGAAACCGCATAAGATTTCAATATTTTTGCTTAACTTTGCAACCTA
>CADBSN010000004.1 GCA_902797255.1 uncultured Bacteroidales bacterium
CATTTCGTCACCATAATAACACCAGAAACTGAGATAACGGTGGCGGAGGTGTAGGTGAGAATTCACGTCTGAGAAGATGAAGTTCTTAACTGTTCCTGCTTTGAAACCGATACAATGGGTATTGTTTTTGGCTGGATCAGCTGACAACTGTCCACTCTTTTGACCGTACATTCCAGGGAACTGTGGACAACCGCCAACGCCGTTGACAGCATGGCCGCGTGCACCGCTGGTCATGAAGTCAGGTGACAATGATGTGGCATCGACGCGGATACGTTCGTTCATTACAATCTCCTGTGTCTCACGTCCGTAAGTTATGATGTCTTTAATATAATGGTACACACCATTCACAGCCATCAAGTTTGCTTTAGATTCTGTAGGTGACATAATCTTTGCACCAGGAACTTTCACTCCGCGTGAGTCCTTACGGTTCTGAACACCACGACGGTTGATATATCGTCCAGCTTCTGAACCAGATGGGAACGATACTTTCAAAATAGAGTATGGCATCATGGTCTCATACCAGTCGGATGCATCCCAGTGTTTACGGTCGAAGTTTGATGTCAGCAGTTTGTTATCTGCTGTCAGCATATTATAAATAATGCGGCATGGCAGGAAGTGGTATGACACGAATCGGTTCAGCGAGTTACGACGGTCTGTGTAGTCTGTGACATTTGCGTCTTCTGGATACATATCGTCATAAACTTGCTTAGCGTATGCTTTCAGGTCTTCAATGTCGTTGATTCCATGTTCGGCAAAGACCTCATCCTTCTCAATGAATCCTGTGAATCCGTAGTAGTGTTTCTCCATATAGTACACCATATCGTACTCTTCACCAACCAAGAATGGATGTGGTTCTTCGAATGAGTCAGGAGAACAATAATAACTTTCATCAATGTATGCCTGCATTGAGTCGGCCAGGTGGGTCAGTTCCAATGCCATGTTGAACAATGTGATGGTTGTGTCTTTCTTCATTAAGTCAGGCAACATCTCTGATGTGGCATTAATTACGTGGTTCATGGTATGAACTACACCGTTTTCGACGGAGTCGTCATGAATGACAATCTTGGAGTCAACGTTGATGTAATAAGCAATCTCGATATGACCACTGACAGTGTCTGAGTCACATGTGATGGTGAGATAGCGGTCGAGCATGTTAGCTGTAGGCAACGTTGCGTCTGAGAAGTCGGTTGTGAAGAATGACTGCTCGATGATGTGAGTTGCTGCGATGGTGTCACAGTCGGTAACTGACAAGTCATCTATACTTGTCATACCTCTGCCAGCAAGGTAAGCATCAATGGCTTCATTGGTGGGAGCGAACACGGTATATGAACCGTAGGTGCCCAGCAAGTCTAAATTGACAAGTTTTGACTTGTTGATGATTTCCACAAATTTGCTGTACCTCTCAGGTTTGTTTAGCAGATAAGAACTTGCCATGTCACCCTTTGCGGTATAGTAGTTTTCTACACCTGGGTCATCGTCACAACTTATCAGCACTAGCATCAATGCTGAACATGCAATAAGTAGCGTTTTAATTGTAAAAGTTTTCATGTTGTTTTGGTATTTGTTTGTATTAATCTCTTGGAGTAGAGTAACGGCGTTGCCGCTGTCTAGGGTCTGGCGTCCAGAGTCGAGGGGGTCTTTCCACTTGGCTCTTGGCTCTTGGCTCGTTTTACGCCATTCGTGTTGCAAATATACGCATTAAATTTTATACTAGTATAAAAAAGAGTGAAAAAAGTTGAAAGACACATGAATTTTCTGAAAAAAGTGTTAACTTTGTCGCATAAACCTCGAAATTTTATTAATCAGATGTTGCAAATCTTTTGTAAGAATACCCAGACATCCAAGAGTGTATCGGAAGGAACGACGCTGTTGGAATTGCTCTCGGAATTTGAATTCGATATGCCGTATCGGATTGTGTCGGCAAAAGTAAATAATGTAAGTCAAGGCTTGAAATTCAGGGTCTATCAGAATCGCGATGTTGAGTTTCTGGACATTCGCGACGATAGTGCCATGAGGGCATATTGCCGTTCGCTTAGCTTTGTGTTGTGCAAGGCGGCTTATGATTTGTTTCCTGATTATAGGATCTATATGGAACATCCTATCTCCGGAGGAATATTCTGCTCGGTCAAGAAGCCTGACGGGACAAAGATCTCAAAACGAGAAATTAAGCAGATCAAAGTTCGAATGCAAGAGCTGATACACAAAGATACTCCATTCCGACGCAATGAGGTGCAGACTGATGAGGCGATTCGTATCTTCAAAGACAGAGGATATGACGATAAGGTGAAATTGATTGAGACGAGTGGACAAGTGTATGTGGATTACTATACATTGGGTGATTCTGTCGATTTCTATTATGGTTGCCTTCTGCCTTCTGCAGGATATATAGATGTATGGGGGCTTGAACAATACCATTCGGGAATGTTGCTGCGATTACCTGATAAGGAACATCCGGAACGTCTGATGCCGATGGTTGACCAACCAAAGACATTTCAGATGTTTTCGGAGAACCTTCGTTGGAATCTGATTATGCGTCTGAATAATGTGGGTGACGTAAACCATGCCTGTCTTAATGGGTATGCCAGCGAACTGATTCAGGTGTCGGAGGCATTGCAGGAAAAGAAAATCGTTCAGATAGCGGAGGAGATAGAGCGTCGGTATAACAATGCAGAACATCCGTTGAGAGTAGTTTTGATTTCTGGCCCTTCATCAAGTGGAAAGACAACGTTCTGCAAACGTATCAGTGTACAACTGAAAGCATGTGGACTTCGACCCATCTCCATGTCGACTGACGACTATTTTGTAAACAGAGTGGAAACTCCTTTATTGCCCAATGGCCAGTACGATTTTGATAATTTCGATACGGTAGATCACGATACTCTGCAGCAAGACGTGCTTAAGATGCTTAAAGGTGAGACGGTGGAAGTTCCTGAGTATAATTTCATGACAGGTATCCGTGAATATAACGGCAAGAAGATGAGGTTGACCAAAGGAGCCGTACTGATTATTGAAGGAATCCATGCTTTGAATCCAAAACTTACCGATCAGATTCCTGCTGAGAGCAAGTTCAAAATCTTCATTTCGACCCTCACCAGCATCAGTCTTGATAATCATAACTGGATACCGACATCTGACAACCGTCTGTTGCGACGGATTGTGCGTGATTATAATAAAGGTGCCTTTTCTGCTCGTGAATCCATCAGCCAATGGCCCAATGTGTGTCAGGCCGAACGTAAATGGATTTATCCTTATCAGGAAGAGGCTGATATGATGTTCAATTCCGCCTTGCTGATTGAGTTTGCGGTTTTGCGAAATCATGCAGAACCGATTCTGGCAAGTGTACCGAGAAACTGCCCAGAGTATGGAGAGGCTCATCGTTTGTTGAAATTCATCCATTATTTTACTCCCGTACCAGATAAAGAAATTCCACCGACAAGTTTGTTGCGCGAATTCTTGGGTGGTAGCTCATTTAAATATTAATTGTGGGACGTATCCTCTTGTTCAATCCATCGCATGAGATGGCGTTGGCGTCAGATGCTGCGCAATATACGCCTCCAAAGCACGTGCGGCAGATGGAGTCTGACCTTTGCCTGCTTCCGTTGTTATGGGCCAATGACGATGATTGTATTTTAACTCCTAATGGTCTGGTTGATGTTCAAGGTAACGATGTGAGCGACATCACGGACATGATACCAACACCTTGGGGGTGGAACAGGAGTGTACGCAACCGATTTCTTCGGATGGGGGTCAACCCTTCTCTGATGCCTTCAGAACAGCAATTGAACGTGTGGCGCAGTTATGCCAGCCGTGCTTGGGCTGCTGATTATTGCAATTGTTTATATGAGAGGAGCAAAGAAGATGGACTTGTTGCCAATCATGTCAGTTTTCTGCGTTCTAGGTCTGATTATGAGGCTTGGGTGTCGAGGTATCAATCTGTTCCTTTTATCGTCAAGTCCGAATATTCAAGTAGTGGACGAGGCAATAGGGTCTTTTATGATCAACCTTCATCTTTCGACTTTCAGTTTGTTGTGATAGACACCTTCTACGATAAATTACTCGATTTCGCACTGGAGTTTGAAATCGCCAAACAGGAGGTCCGATATCTTGGCCTATCCGTGTTTCAAACAACAACCGAAGGCCGTTACAACTTCAACTATCTGTGTTCTCAGCAGCAATTGCGAGAGATGATTGTGTGCAATCTATCAGACGCAACAGTTCTTGACCGGCTCATAGAGACACACCGTCAACTCTTGTCCGAGCGGTTGCTTGGTCATTATGAAGGCATTGCCGGCATAGACATGATGGTGGTTCGTGGAGGTTTGATACATCCTTGTGTGGAGATTAATCTACGAATGAACATGGGAGTATTAGCGATGAAACTGTATGATAAAGGTCTTTCTTCCCTTCCTCGATCTCCCTATGGTGGTCAGTCGTTTTATCCTGTCATCGAAGACGTTAAATTTTATATTGTTTACACACCAACCCCTAAATCTGCGCAATGAATAGGGCCACCTGATGGCCCAAAGGGGCAAATGGCAACTCAAATAGTCAATAGTAAATGGTTAAATGATAAATAATTCGTACCTTTGCACCCGTTTTTAGGAAGTATATGAAAAATAATGTGCCTAAATGGGGCACAATAAGAAGTTAAAGTATGAAGAAAATTAAGTTGGGAAAAGTTTTTCAGCCAAAATTTTTCCATTTGTTCAATAAAGGCTATTACAACAAAAACAAATTTACATCTGACCTGATTGCCGGTGTCATCGTAGGTATCATTGCACTGCCATTGGCGATTGCTTTTGGTATTGCCAGTGGTGTGACTCCTCAGCAAGGATTGATTACGGCCATCATCGCTGGTTTTCTGGTTTCATTCTTTGGCGGAAGCCGTTTCCTCATTGGTGGACCTACGGGAGCTTTTATTGTGATTGTTGCAGGTATCGTATCGCAATACGGACTCCAGGGATTGACGATAGCTACTATCATGGCAGGTGTTTTTCTTGTCATCATGGGACTCTGTCGCATGGGGGCTATCTTTAAGTTTATTCCTTATCCTATTGTGGTTGGTTTCACCTCAGGTATTGCTGTCACGATCTTCTCGACCCAAGTAAAGGATTTCTTAGGTATTACAGCTACCATTCCTTCTGGTTTTATTCCCCAATGGACAGTTTATATACAAAACATTTCGAATATCAATTGGGTGGAGGCAGCAATGAGTTTTGGTTGCTTGTTTGTCATCATGATATGGGGACGATTTGTCAAGAAGATTCCTGGTTCACTGATTGCTTTGATTCTGGGAACGCTGACATCTGTGTTGTTGGGACAATATGCTGACATCCATTTAGCAACGATAGGTACGAAATTTCCTGAATTGGCAGAAGGACTTCCGATGCCATCTCCTGTTGCACCAGCGATGGATTACGACACCATCAAAGGTCTGGTTTCTCCTGCTTTTACAATAGCAATTCTTTGTGCGATTGAATCCCTTTTAGCAGCGATGGTTGCCGATGGTGTGACAGGTAAGCGTCATGACTCAAATACCGAGTTGATAGGACAAGGTATTGCAAACGTGGTAACACCACTCTTTGGCGGTATCCCTGCAACTGGTGCTATTGCACGTACGATGGCGAGCATCAATAACGGAGGCAAATCTCCGCTCACAGGTATCATCCATGCAGTTGTACTGCTGTTGATTTACCTGTTCTTGATGCCTTATGCGATCTACATCCCACTCTCATGCCTTGCTGCAATCCTGGTGATGGTAGCGTATAACATGAGTGAGTGGCGTACCTTTAAGTATCTGCTGCGTGGTGATAAGTCTGATGTTGCCGTGTTGTTGATTACATTCTTCCTCACTGTGATTGTTGACTTGACGGTCGCCATTGAAGTGGGTGTGCTCTTGGCCATCGCATTGTTCGTTCGTCGCGTGATGGAGACATCTTCTATCAATGTGATTGAGGAGGATTCCATTTTGGCAACAGAGAGTGATGAGGTGGTGAATCCGGATGATATTGAACAACTCGATATCCCACATGGTGTGGAAGTATATGAAGTGAACGGTCCGTTCTTCTTTGGACTGGCAAGTAAGTTTGAAGAATTCAATAACTTCGGTAATCGGGATACTAAGGTGCGTATTATACGTATGCGTAAGGTTCCGTTTATCGATTCTACGGGTATCAACAACTTGCGTAACCTTTGCGAACGTACCCAGAAAAGAGGCATTCAGGTTATTCTATCCGGCGTTAATGGTAAAGTACAACAAACGTTGCTGAAATACAAAATCGACCAACTCATAGGTCCAGATTGTATTCAGCCACATATCACGCCTGCTTTGCAACGAGCACGTGAACTTATGGGTTGAGAGGTGCGTATGTCAGAAGTCTGACGGACGAACAAAGACCTGACGGCATAGGTGCCCATTGGTCGTAACGTGTGTTCTTATAGTTGAGGTCAACAACATTGATTTCGTTGAACTTCCGCCATTCTACACCATCTTTGTCTAGTCTGCTGATGCGATTGGCTCCGAGGTTACTGACTTCGACTTCTAATTTATTCTTTCCTTTTCGGACATACGGAGTGATGTCTGCACGATATGGAAGGGCAAACAAGGTGACAAGCTCTTTGCCGTTTATTTTTATTCGGGCTGTCTCACGCACATCGCCAAGGTCAAGAATGATACGCTCCTTCTTGATACCTTTACTTTTGAATTCTGTTGTGTAGAGGCCTGTGGCCATGGTCTCGTTGAGTTCTTTCTCACCAAAATCGGTCCACGATTTCGGACTTTCCATCTTGTAGGTTTTGGTGATGGGAGTGGGGGCTGCTGACACAAATCGCAAAGTCCAATTCTTCAGTTCTTGACAACTCTCACTTTGCGCATCTATATAAGAATAAGGTGTGATGCTGCTGTTGTCCGTGTCTGACAGGTATACGATGATGGATTCGCCAGAACGAAGTTGCATCCGTACTTCAGGTAGTCCCTCTGCAGTCTGTCGGATGTGTGCACTACAGATCTCTCCATTCATTGGGTTGTAGAAGGTTGCATATTGTGCCGCTTTGCCCATGGTAACCCACTCGTCAATATCTCTATCTTGTAAGTTGCTGATGAAATAGAAATGGTCTTTTCCCTTGGCACGTCGTATACAACTCAGTCCTTGTTGGGTACGCATCCGTTCGGGTATGGCTATCTGATTCAAAACAGCGTACTCATTGGTGGTTGTCACTTTACTCCTTAGTTGCTGTAAGGTGTTGCTGTATGTGTTTTGTATATTCAGTCCTTTCAATCCTGGTGCACTCTGTGGCATGTGCCCGATAAAGATAATTTTGGCTCCCAGATTGGCCAAATCTGCTAACTGCTGGAGAGTAGCCAGTGGCATAAACCGTACATCAGGTATCACAATTGCCGCATATCGATTGCGACCAGTTGTGGTGAGTTGTCCGTCTACGACATGGGTCTGCATTAAATAGCGGTCTGAGATATAGTCACAGTCGAATCCCGCCTTGACAATTGCGTTGATGCTGCTGATGAATTTAGGTGCACGTTCTGCCATACTATGAATATCAAACTGCACCAACCGCCCTGATTGTTCATAAATCATGTCATAGAAGGGCAAGTAGACCAAGAGGTCATTATCTGGTTCTCCATATTGCATGAAACTCTGCGTTCGTTCAATATATTTGAAGAAAGCAGGAGCATCGCGCCATAGGTTATTGGTGGGAGACATATCTACCGATGCATAGAACTTCCATCCTGGCCAAGGGTCGTCTTCTGGCGTGTAGCAGCTACCGTGGAAGAATATATGGTTGACACCAGCTATCATCATGAGGTCGAAGTCGGGTTTACACTGCGAAAACGAAGTGCGGAAATGCTCCGTGAGCCAGGTGAAGGTCTCAGAGGATGTGAACTGCTTACCTGATATATGTGCACCCGATGAAGCGTATTTCAGCATCGAAAGGTCGGAATCGTTGGGCTTGGTGAAACCAGGATCGGTTCTTAACCCCTTGATATGAAAGTCCGACAGACCGAATCCTTCACATTCAGGGATATCAACAGCTGCATAGATATCAATCAGGTTGGCTGGACTGCCGTGTGCTTGATTGCGAGTAATTGCACCATGACGATGTGCCCAGTCAGTCCAAACGGTAGTGAAGTTCTCCAACAGTAGGTCTGACAATGTTTCACGATAATCCGACATGATACGTCGCTGGATATCTTTACCGTTCGACGAAGTACCGAGGAAATCCTCTACGTGGTCTTCTAATGCATATCCTCTACGTGCCTTAAATTCTTCTAAAAGCCGTGGTGTCCAATCGGCATTATACACTTCGTAAGAGTCGTTGAAGAAGGTGTGGGGGTAGGGCACCATGCTTTGTTCGAAGGCTTGGTCAAACACCGATAGATAATGTTCCACACTCTTGCGATCGAAATGGTCAATCACCAACCCTTCGCCTCCAGGAGCAGCACGTTTCACTTTTTGACGGGTACGATCGGTGGTTAGCTTGCCATCTACCACTTTCAGTTTTGCGGCAGCTTCACTCTCTGGCACGTTCGGACCACCGAAGGGCCATCCTGTACCAGTTGCCATATTCACTTCCAAACCAAATTCTTGCGATAGTTGTTCTACCGCTTCCAGCATCTTCATCCACTTTGGCGAGAGATAGTCGATATTATTGGCATCGTTACCTTTCACTCCGTAAATAGGGGTGATTTCTACACCTCCAATCCCTGCCTTAGCATATTCTGAGAGGTTATATTTCAGACCGGCTTCGTCCACTGCACTGCCTAACCACCACCAACGGGTATAGGGATGTGCCTCAGGAAGTGAGGTGGGCCATGTGGCTGTTGTTTGTGCCGTTGTTGATAACGATACGTATGAGAGTAAAAGGATGATAATAGAAGTGAAGGCTTTCATATTTTTTTCAGTTCGTTAGTTATTCGCAAACCATTAACCGCTAACCATTCATCTTAGTTCCCGTCTGGTTTCAAGGCTTCAAAAAACGGAGAGTTGTTCCAATGAAAAGAGCGATAATCGTCAGGGTGGGCAGCATCGAATCCCTTGAAATCGTTTTTGATATGGTTGATAAAAGGTAACTGGAGATCTTTGATGCCTTGTACGACCATCTTCGCAATCTCATAAGCCCCATAGGGGTTGAAGTGCGTATTGTCAGCTAAGGCTGTAGTCTGACCAGGGAACGTGTTGGCAGCATAGTGTACCAATGATTGCTTGCTGCCCTCCACTCCCAACGTCTCAAAGAAAGTGCGGGTCATGTCGTGCAATTCTATCACTTGTACTCCCTCTCGTTTAGCGACCCATCGCATGGCATCGGGATAGTCTCCGTGGCTCTCTGTAATCTTTCCGTTATTGTCGAAAGTCCGACGCTGTGTGGGGGTCACAAAGATAGGTGTCACTCCCTTTGCTTTTGCCTCGTCGACGAATTGTTTGAGGTTGGTGGCGAAGTTATAGTAGGCTCCTGAACCTGGGGTTTTTTGTTTCTGGTCATTATGTCCGAACTCTACAAACAGATAATCGCCACGCTTGGCTAGACTCATAATCTTTTTCAGACGATTCGCTGAGATAAACGACGCTGCTGTCTCACCGCTCTCTGCATAGTTCGCAATGGCAATCTTATCGTCGAACCAACGAGGTATCATCTGCCCCCAACTGGCCCATGGCTCATAGTCTTGATCTACAACTGTTGAATTACCACAAAGCCACAGGGTCGTGACTTCGTCAGCAGGTTCTATTGTTATCGCAGAGCAGGCAGGGGCATCACCATTGATTTCTATGGTGAGTTTATCATCCCAATTCAATTTTGTCTTTTCCCTGTCCTTGATTTTTACTCGGTCATTCGTCCCAATTTGAGTGTTACGCTTATTGACAACAAACGATATTTGCTTGCTTTCTCCCTTTTTAGTCAACATGTTCTCAACGAACAGACGTCGTGATTCGGCACGTACGGTGGTATTTCCTGCACGTTTCTTCGATCCCAACGTCACAGTCACACAATAATTGCCATCAGGCAGTTTGATGGAAAAAAAGAATGGTTTACCAGTCTCCACCGGAGCCAGACGTGTCATATCATATCCGTATCCTACAGACATGTTGAATATATCAGTTGGTTTTACCTGTATTGCATCTTTGTCTGCTCCGTCGAACGAATACGACTGTGCGAATAAACTGGTGATAATGCTCCAGCTGATGATGGTTAATATTAGTTTCATAGTTTATTTGATAGATAGAATAAGATGTGTTACATGAGCGAGGCTACCTCCATGGCTTGTTTTAATCGATATGACAATCCTGTCATCACCGCAATGAGTTCACCATGCTGATTCGTCACCTTGATGTCACAATAGGGTAGCTTATAATGGTTGAAGGTTTCAGTACATTCCGCAACGAGGTGGTCGCCCAATTGAGCAGACTTTAGGAAGGTGATATTATTGGCGATACCTAAAGTAAGAACTCCTCGACTATTGGATACTGCAGCAAAACTGAGGTCAGCTAATGTGTAAATAGCACCTCCTTGACAGACGTTTCCTCCGTTGAGATGACATTCTTCTACGGTCATTTCTGCCTTCGCGTACCTTTCACGTACTTCTGTCAGGCGTGCTCCGATACTGGCGGCAAATCGGTCTGTACTGTTGAGCCTCTCAAGTAGTGTCATGCGATTAATGGTCAGAATTGAATTGTCGAATCCGTTCCTCAAACAGCGGTTCTTGTTCTTTGCTGAAGAATGAGGTACAGATACGTACTCCCTGCTCGTTGGAGCCCATCGTGTCAAGTGGGAACACGGCAATGCCGTAATACATTAACTCACGTGTGAGTTGCAAATCGGTCATTCCTGGGAACTGAACCGTGAAATAGAAACCGTCAGCTAAAGGTGCTCCGAGGTCGTTGTCGTAAACCAGATAGAATCTGTTTGCCAACAATACGTCCTTCATGAATTTAGCTCTGCGTCCGTATTCCCTAACATCTTCTAGGAAATTATAAGACCCGTCGCATGCGGCTTCCATCAATGCGGCCATTGCATGCTGAACACTATGGGTGGTGCCGCTCGACAGGGTGTACATCAGACGGTTGCAGATGAAGTTGCCGAATTCTCCTACACCGAAGTGCTGCTCCAAAGCTGGATAGATGCGATGGTAGAGCACATTGCTGATACACAATACACCGATACGCTGGCCTGCATACGAGAAGGCTTTAGAACCCGATACTGCAAGGATATAATTGTCTGTGTAATGGGCTACAGTGGCTTGGAAAGGTGCCTCGAACGGATGCGATAGGTCACGACGGAAATCCATTGCGAAATAGGCCAGATCTTCCAATACGATGACATCGTATTTCGTCGCTAACGCTCCAATTCCTTTCAACTCTTCTTCGTTGAAGCATACCCATGAGGGGTTGTTGGGGTTAGAATAGACGATACCGCAAATATTACCTCCCGACAGAATCTCCTCTAGTTTCTGAATAAGTGCCTTTCCACGGAAGTCGTGAATGTCCAGTCCGATATGTTTCAGCCCGATGACATCACACTGAGTGGTCTGTACGGGGAATCCTGGATGGATGAACAGCACCGTATCCTTCTCTGGTATGGCATGATGCCAAGCCATGAACGTAGCAAACGTGCCTTGCATGCTTCCTGTGCTAGGAATACAACAAAGTGGGTCAATATCTACGTTGATGAACGCTTTGACGAACTTCGATGCAGCATTTTTGATACGTGGGATTCCTCCGTTTGGAGGATAGATGGTTGCACAGCCGTTGGCCAATGCTTCCTGCTCTGCCTTCAAGGCAATTTGTGATGGTTGGAGACCAGGTACCCCCATCTCTAAATGGATGAAGGGTTGCCCGGTCTTTTCTTCCAATATCTTACTGAGCGACTGAATATCGCGTATCGTTGCTCCTGAGAAATCGCCAAGATGCATTGCTTCAATCTCGGCACTTACAATATTACTGTTTAACATTTAAAGTTTATAGTTTAATGCTTAATGTCTAGAGCCTAGGGTCGAGAGTTCAAAGTTCAAGAAGTTCAAGGTCTTTCAACTTTACACTTTCCCTTCCCCCCTCGGGGGGATAAGAGGAGGGGTTACTTCCAATCCGTTAAGATGGTTCGCTTGTCAAGTACATGCTTTGCCTTACCTGTCGAACGTTCGATGTTTCCTGGTTCCTTGATATGGATGTTTGGCTTGATACCTATCATGCTGACGATTCGGTCGTAGAGTGGCTTGATGAACGGCATCTGTTTTGCAGGGTTAGGTGAGAAGTATTCTGTACGCAACTCGACATCTAGGTCGAAGGTGTCTTCGTTGTTCTTGCGATCTACCGTGATGAAATACTGCGGAGTAAATACAGGGAACTCTGTTAGGACGGTTTCAATCTGTGATGGGAACACGTTCACACCACGGATAATGAGCATATCGTCGCTTCGTCCCAGAATCTTACCCAAGCGAACAGTGGTACGTCCACATTCACATGGCTCGTAGATAAGGTGAGTCAAGTCACGTGTACGATAGCGAAGGATAGGCATAGCCTCTTTACATAGCGAGGTGAATACCAACTCTCCCTCTTCACCTGGAGCAACAGGTTCCAAAGTCTCAGGATTGATAATCTCTGGGTAGAACATATCTTCTGCTACGTGAGTACCGTTCTGGAACAGACACTCACCGCCTACACCAGGTCCGCACATCTCTGTCAGTCCGTAGATATCGATAGCTTTAATGTTCAGTTTCTTCTCCAATTCGCGGCGGATACCCCATGTCCATGGTTCTGCACCAAAGAAACCGACTCTCAACTTTAGGTCTTCTGGCTTGATATCAGGACTTTGCTCTATTACTTCCGCCAGATGTAGGGCATACGAAGGAGTACAGCAAAGGGCAGTCGTTCCAAAATCTTTCATCAGCATAATCTGCTTTGCGGAGTTACCTGCAGAAGTCGGTAACTGAATGGCTCCACGATAAGCGACTCCGTCATGGGCACCTAGTCCTCCGGTGAACAGTCCGTAACCATAGGCTACCTGTACCACATCACCAGGACCGATATCACCAACAGCCAAGACACGTGCCACACACTCTGCCCACATCTTCAGGTCATTCTCTGTGTAGGTGCCGACTACAGGCTTTCCTGTCGTACCTGATGATGCATGGATACGGCGGATCTCACTCTGAGGAACAGCTTGGAGACCAAATGGGTATTCATCACGCAAGTCATGTTTGGTGGTGAATGGTAATTTATAGATATCGTCTATACTGCGGATGTCTTCGGGCTTTACACCCATACGATCCATCTTCTTCTTATAGAACGGAATCTTCTCATAACAGGTTTTCACGGTCTTAATCAGACGCTCTGATTGTAACTTTCGCATCTCCTCACGGGGCATGCATTCCATTTGTGGGTTGTGAATCATGATTTATTCGTGTTAAGTGTTAGTAAAATATTATTTCTTATAACATTCGAAAATGTGGTTGACAGTCTCTTTCTTCATCTTTGGGGTTACCAAACTGACAAGAACCACCACGAAGAATCCTCCTACCATTGCTACTGCACCGCAGTCGATTGGGTTAAGGATTGCATTATGCATGATCATATTGACCACCGTGAGGCCAACGCCCCAGATGAAACATGCCCATACAGCTGCTTTGGTGACTCCCTTCCAATAGAGTCCTAGCATGAATGGTGCGAGGAACGCACCTGCCAGAGCACCCCATGAGATACCCATCAGCTGTGCGATGAACTGGGGTGGATTGAGCGCAATCATCAGTGAGATGACGATGAAGAACACAATCAGCACGCGCATCACAACAACTTTTCGACGTTCAATCTTCTCAGCAACCATGTCATTGATCTGACCTTCTTCCACCTCACCAGCTTTTGATTTCTTGTCTCTGTATATCAGGTCGAGAGTCATGGTTGATGAAGACGTGAGTACCAATGATGCCAGCGTTGACATGGATGCAGAGAGTACGAGTAATACGACAAGAGCAATCAGTAAGTCAGGCAATGTCTCCAACATCGATGGTACGATGCTGTCGAAGGCATACTTGTGGGTCACTTCGTTGAATGCTGGTTCTGGGAACAAACGTCCGAATCCTCCAAGGAAGTAACAACCTCCTGCAATCACAAACGCAAAGATAGTGGAGATAATCGTTCCACGTTTGATAGCAGCCTCGTCGGTAATCGAATAGAACTTACCGACCATCTGAGGTAATCCCCACGTACCGAGAGAGGTGAGAACTACGACACCCAACAGACTCAATGGATTAGGTCCGAACCATGAGGCGAAATCGCCTGCCTGAAAGTTGGCGAACAAACCCGATGGGTCTTCCATGTCATGTGCTGTAGGCGCTACTTCTCCCATCTTCTGGATGGCTTCGGTCAGTCCTCCTTGGTTGTTCAACACCACAGCAATGATGGTTGTGATACCGAACAACATGATGATTCCTTGTATGAAGTCGTTAATGGCCGTAGCTTTGTAACCTCCTAAGATAACGTATAGGGCAGTAAGCAACGCCATGCTGATGGCGCAATACTCATAGGGGATACCGAATCCCATTTCGAACAGCTTGGAGATTCCCATATACACACCTGCGGTGTAAGGAATAAGAAATACGAACGCAATGATGGATGCGACGATTCTCAGCTTCTCATCAGCAAATCGGGTACCGAAGAAGTCGGGCATCGTACGGCTCTGTATATGCTGGGTCATCATTTTGGTACGACGTCCCAACAATAACCAGGCAAGTAACGAACCGATGACGGCATTACCGATACCAATCCATGAGGCCGACATACCGTATTTCCAACCGAACTGACCTGCATAACCAACGAATACAACCGCTGAGAAGTAGGACGTACCAAAAGCAAATGCGGTGAGCCAAGGACCAACCGAACGACCTCCGAGCACGAATCCCTCAACGGATGAGGCTTGCTTACGTGAATATATTCCTACTGCGATCGTAACGCAGAGGAAGATGATAGTGAGGATAATTTTAATTGCCATAGTGTGTTATTTGTGCTTGTTAAACTGGTATAATACCGATTTTCAATATTGACATTGTGATTTGTTACTATGCAAAGGCTGCTTCTGTGAGAAACGACATCTTGTTGATGATGATTGTCTCATGTGCGATGGAACTGTTGTCTGTGCGCAGTACCAGCACTCCCTTTCCTTTCCATAGGAAAGAATAGAGGTACAGAATATTTACACCTGCAGACGAGAGGGTTTTTACGGCTTCTGCAGCGCGTCCTGGTACATCGTCGATGCTCAGGGCAATCACATCAGCCAACTGTACATTGATACCGTTCTCTTTCAGAATCAGGTATGCCTGTGTCGGTTTGTTACACAGCACTCGGTAGATACCATAGTCTTTGGTGTCAGCAATGGTTGAGGCAATAATCTGAATGCCTGCTTTGCTCAACAAGTCGAGCACCTTTGTCAGGGTGCCTTCCTTGTTCTCGATAAATATTGATAATTGTTTGATTGTCATAGTTCTTGTCTTATTTCTTATTGTGGACTTATGAACGGATAACCTTGCCTTATTGGTGAATAACCCAGCCTTATCATTCAATAACCCATCCTTATCATTGATATACTTTTCTCTTATCTACCACACGTACAGCCTTACCCTCTGATACTGGGAGCGAACCCTTTGGTACGAGCTTGACATGTGGAGTGAGCAGAATCTCATCCTTCAGCGCACGACGAATTCTGCTTTCGAGGTCTAACAGACGGCTGTAGTCATCAGTGAAGAGCTCTTCGAGTTCTACTTCTACGGTCATGTTGTCGTTGTCCTCGTCAGTAGTGAGGGTAATGAGGTAGTTGCTAGCCAGTTCTGGGAACTGCATCAGGATCTTCTCTATCTGGATTGGGAAGATGTTCACACCACGAAGCACCATCATGTCATCGCTGCGGCCGCGCATACGGTCAAGTCTTACGTGGTTACGTCCACATGGACAGCTATGACCCAATACTCTTGTAAGGTCACGCGTGCGGTAACGCAACAGTGGCATTGCTTCACGACAGAGGGTGGTGAGTACCAACTCGCCAATCTCTCCGTCTGGAACTGGTTCCAATGTCTCTGGGTCTACAATCTCTACAATGTAATAGTCCTCCCAGAAGTGAAGACCATTCTGTTCCTTGCATTCGAAGCCAACACCAGGACCGCACATCTCGCTCATACCGAAGGAGTTGTAGGCTTTCACGCCCATCATCTCCTCGATGCGCTTGCGCTGTTCCTCTGAGTGTGGTTCTGCACCGATAGCTAACATCTTGAGCTTGGTGTCTTTACGTGGATCTACTCCGTTCTCTTTCATCACCTCATACAGACGAGTCACGTATGATGGTACTGCATGAATAGCGGTCGTACCGAAGTCGGTGATGAACTTAATCTGACGAAGTGAGTTGCCTGCTGCTGCAGGTACGGTGAGCATCCCAAGACGTTCTGCACCATACTGGAATCCCAGTCCACCGGTAAACATACCGTATCCACTGGAGTTCTGGAACACGTCATCTGGACGCAGTCCTACCATCCACAGGTTTCGTGCAACCTGATTGGCCCATTCGTCCAAGTCTTTCTGTGTATGCAGAATCACGGTTGGGTTACCAGTCGTACCACTTGATGAGTGCAGACGCACACAGTTGCGTAGTGGGGTACTGGCGATTCCGAACGGATAGGTATCACGTAAATCTTGTTTTGTGGTAAATGGAATCTTGCGGATATCCGCCAAGGTTTTGATATCTTCTGGGTTCAAGCCGTTTTCTTCAAAACGCTTTTTGTAAAAAGGAGACTGCATACAGTGCTTCACGGTGTCTTGCAGACGCTGCAACTGCAGCGCTTCGATCTCTGCACGAGTCATTGTCTCCATTGCCTCGTTGAAGAACTGGCAGCTATCATCAGGTATTCTCTTTTCCATGATCTTATTATTATATAACTCTAAACTCTAAACTTTCAGCTCTCAACATTTCCCGCTCCCATATCAAATGCCTTGAGGTTCGCTTCTACGACCGCTTCACCCTTACGAGCAAAAATCTTGGCAATCGCACTTCTCAATTGCTCCACGCTAAGGATTTCGAGGAACGGAGCTGCCATTCCGAGCAGCACCATATTGGCGCCACGTACATTTCCGGCATCCTTTGCAACAGATTCGATGTCAAGTTTCACTACCGATGGCAGACTGTCAAGTTCTGCTTGCAAAGCAGCTTCGTCTGGGTAGTTCGGGATATTGATAAAAGGCTTACTGCTGGTTACGATGGTACCGGTCTTAGCCAGATAGGGTAGGTAGCGGAGCGATTCCATTGGTTCCATACTAATGACTAAATCTGCACCGCCTTGAGGAATCAGGTCTGAGTAAATCTGCTCTGTCGACAGGCGCAGGTTCGACTGTACGTCACCGCCTCGCTGACTCATACCGTGTACTTCGGCTTGCTTCAGGTTGATGCCAGCTTCTGTTGCTGCCTCACCGATGACTGTGGCGATGGAGAGGATACCTTGTCCTCCTACACCGCAAAGTATGATGTCTTTCTTCATTTCTGTTCCTCCTTTGCTTTTCTCGCCTCTCTTGCATGAC
>CADBSN010000005.1 GCA_902797255.1 uncultured Bacteroidales bacterium
AAAAATGCGATTGAGCCGAACATAATTCCAAGCTCGCTTGAGCATTATTAAGGCGTAGCATTTTGCGCGAAGCGAAAGTTGAAAGTCAGTTAAAAGAGTTCAAGGTTCAAGAGTTCAAGGTTCAAGAGTTCAAGGGTTCAAGAGTTCAAGGTTCAAGAGTTCAAGGTTCAAGGGTTCAAGGTTCAAGAGAAGAGAGGCGAGAGTCGAGAGGCAAGAGTCTAGGGAAACTAGGGAGACTAGAGGAACTAGGAGAACTAGAAAACGAATAAGGAAGAAAAAGAAAAAATTTAAAGAGATGAACAAAGATAACGACAAAGCAAGGAAGTGCAGGAGGCTGATGGGACTCATGAGGTTGGCCATACTCATGGGGTTGATGATGCCTTTGGAACTGATGGCACAGGATGATCCGAAGCCTATCATCGTGAAAGGAAATGTTTACGGTGGAGGAAATAAGGGTAAAGTAGATGGCAACACTACTGTGACTGTTGTAAGCGGAGACCTGAATAAGGTGTTCGGTGGTGCTCGTATGGCTAATGTCGGAGGGCGCAGCTTTGTCAATATCGATGGTGAGAAGACCACAGAATATATCATGGCCAATCAAGTCTATGGCGGAAACGACATAGCAGGAACAATCGGTGAAGGTAATATTACGACTGATGTTCCTTCGGAACTGGAAGCGGTGAAAAACGGCTCAGATGAAGATGCAGCCAACCCGAAGAAGAACGCTATCACCTCGGAATGGAAGACCTTTGTGCATGTGAGCGGTGATAATGTACCGATTACAGAAGCAGATTTGGAAGAAGAAAAATCCACCAAGCATGCCGTTTATATCGGTTCCCTCTTTGCAGGCGGTAATGGAGATTACACTCGCCGCACCCCACATCAAGACGGTGACACTCAAGATACTTATAGAGTTTACGACAAATCCGTCACAGATTTTGCCAATGCTAGTCCTATCGCTGAGAGTGAAACAGACTTCACGCCTCCAGCCCTTAAGAGGACTTATCTGGAAATCAATGGAGGTTCTATCGTCTATGCCTTCGGAGGAGGAAACAATGCTACGGTGACAGAGAAGACCGTGATTCATGTGGACAATCCAACAGATGTAGTCACCAGCATTCAAGACCCACACAATCCAAATGGTGACGAAAATGATGATTATGAGTTGCTGACCTCAGAACGTATTCTGAAGATGGGTATCAACCCTGGTCTGACCCACCCGAACAGCGCCGCATTCCAGATTGGTAGCCTCTTCGGTGGTAACAACGCAGCCGAGATGGCCATCCGTCCGACATGGAACCTGCAAAGCGGTTTGATTCGTAACGTGTACAGTGGAGGAAACAAGGGTGCAATGACCAATTTAGAAGGGCTGTTGTTGGAGATTGATCCTGCTTCATCGAACACCAATCCGTTGAAAATCGACAACGTCTATGGCGGTTGTCGTATGGCGGACGTGCATCCATTAAAGTCGGGCACGCTCAATGGAAATCATGAGAATGCCACTTTGAACGACATCCAGTTGAGCGAAAAAAACAGCAACAACCAACCGAAGTATGCCTTCCCGACCGGACTGTCTGCTCGAACATTGGTACGTGGAGGTGATATCAACAACGTATATGGAGGTAACGATATCACCGGTCATGTGGTAGGTGGTAATGCTGTGGGTATCTATACCACTATTCGCGGTAACGTGTATGGTGGCGGTAACGGAGCCTATCCGTATACGGACAACCCTGCTTTGAAGAACGACCCCACCTATGGTGACCTCTACTATAACCCAACGACAGTATTAACGGAAGCAGGAATCTCTGCGCCGTCTGGTCAAGAGTCAGTCACGGCCCTCAACAGAATCCGTCCTGATGCCGAACAGGTATCTATCCGTTTGGTCGGAAAATACGAAAGAGATGAAAATGGCGAGGTAATAGAAAGCTCTATCGTACCCACCATTATTCATGGTTCTGTGTACATCGGTGGAAACTGTGCCACGATTAAGAACACGAATCCGGAGATTGAAGATCCGATGGCACAGTTGAGGATTGGTTCGTATGTGATTGCCGAGAACATCTTCATGGGTAATAATGGTGAGAACATGGTGAATAGAGATTACCTAAAGCACTATTATGCAAGTGTCAAGAAGGATACCAAGGAGGTCGACCTAGCGGTGACCGTTGACAACGAAACCCACTTAGACTTCAGCCAAATCGAACTGAACAATGCTGAACAGATGAAACTTTATATGGACGGTGTTTCCATGAGTCTGAAGCCATCAACAGGAAAAGGTATCACACTCGATGACGGTTATATCCCCTATTCTTCCCAAATCGGTTCTTTGTTCTGCGGAGGTAACGTAGGTAGTATGACCTACGAGGGTACACAGACGATGAACTTCCTTGTCAAAGGAACCGTATATAATAAAATCGTGGGTGGCTGTAACAATGCCAATGTACCTGAATTGTGGGCATCGCAGGAAGGAATGGAAAACCCCGTTAAACTCAATGCAGTCTATGAAGGTGGTGTGCTGGGAGCCACAAACGAGCGCGGCGAGTCGACTAATGAATACTATACAGATGACCTAACGGCTACTGGCAATATCAAGGACCGTCTGGTGCTGAACTTCGAAGGTGTGAGGATTGAGCCAAAGCGTTGGAAGATGAAAAAAGACGATGACGGTAATGTGCTCATAGACGATGACGGTAATGAGGTCTATGACCCGGATGACTATGGAAATCATCAGTTGGAGTGGAATACAGCCAAACAAGATGAAAACCATCAGACTTGGAAATATGTCGCCATTCAAGATGGTCTCAAGTTGGCAGCGGGCGAAGAGTATTACATTTATTCAAATGACACATATTCAAAGCAGACTGCACCAGCGGGAGGAATCATCGCAGAGAACTTCTTCTGGAAAGAAGAAGATTACAAGCAAATCGACACAGAGGATGAAGAAGACGACCAGGTACGTCGTCTGATAGGTGGTAACATCTATGGTGGTTGCTACAACAGTGGTCATGTGAACGGTAATGTGGTCATCAATATCAATGACGACATCATAACAAGATATGGTGATGAAACGTATAATCTGGCAGGTTTGTTTGCCACAAGTGATGAAGTGACTGACTCAGAGACAGGGAAGAAAGAATATAAGATAACAGGTGACCGCCGCACAGGTGTCATCCTCGATTACCAGCGTGATGACCTGGATATTATATCGATGTCGTTGTTCGGAGCCGGAAAGGGTCTGGATACCGAAGTCTGGGGCAGCACGACCGTGAACCTGAACAAAGGTTACATGTTCCAAGTATTCGGTGGCGGTGAAGAAGGTGTAGTAGGCAAAAGTATCGATTCGTCGAATGAAGATGACGGCACGTATGATGAAACCAGAGGCAATTACACTACAAACAATAAGCTCTATACATACAATCCAGCCTACACCAGCCGCGTCTTCCTGAAAGGTCAGTACCCAGGTTACTCGGAAGAGGAAACCGGTCATCAACTGGCCGAGACCGAATACATCTACGGAGGTGGAAATGAAGGAGACGTATGCGGAGACTCTAAAGTCTATCTGGGTAACGGACGTATCTACGATGCCTTTGGAGGTGCCTGCGATGCTGATATCTTAGGACATACCGAGGTGTATATCGGTTATGACAGCGAAAGCAAAGACGTACTCAAATTCCCATGGGTACGCGATGTCGTATATGGCGGAAACGACTTTGGTGGAATCATTCATGGAACAGCTGACTTCACCAGTCGTGTAAGCGACTTTGCCAAACCGAAAGTACATGGTTGGGAAGGAGATTTGGCGACAGGAACATCCGATGTATTGACAGCCTCAGCCTATGTAGAGTATCGTGAAGGACGCGTTGACACCATCTTCGGTGGTGGATATGGAAACTATGACTACAACGAGGAATATGAAGGTTATACCCCACCTTACTTGTCGAGTGCGTTTGTGAACTTCAGTCCGGCGAAGAACAATTCCAGCAATTTTGTGAATGCCGTCTTTGGAGCAGGAACAGGTTATCCAGGCTACTACGAAGGTGACAAATCGCAAGACCGCAGTTATGTGCTCATCGACATCCCGAAGACTAAGAATGAGAAACAGGAAGATGTGGACATGGAGAATTTCTGGAAGATGGATATCTTTGGAGCTGGTAGTTACAACGGATTGGGTATGCGCGAGGAAGAAGATGGAGACGGAAACCTCGTTTCACCCGTATTGCCAGTCGCAGAAGCACCTGAAGCAGACGTAGCGGAAAAACCGGCTGAATTAGGAGAAAATCCTACCACCGAACAGGAGGCAGCTTATCAAACTCAATTAGCGGCCTATAATGCCTATAAAGCTTATACGGACTATACTGCCTATCAGGAGAATCTTCCTAAGTTCTCTGCCATTGTCGACCTGATACGCGGAAAGGTAGGTACCGCCTACGGTGGTAGCTACAACGAAGGAATCACCCGTCGTTCGGTGGTCAACGTACCAGAGGAGTCAACCATCAACATCGGTGGTATCTTCGGTGGAGCGTTCGGTAACGTGACGCTCGATCCTTGTGATGTGTATGAAGCCAATGTAGAGTACCACAGTGAAGATGCCGTCCTGCGCTATAACCCATGGCGCATCGAAACCAATGATGGTAAGGAAACGCTGCTGGGATTCGACCCAGAAGCAAAGGATCCGGTGGTAACGAACGGTCAGATCAAGGGTAACAAAATTGACAAGGGAGCCATCTATGGTGGAAACAACCACCGTCGTCGTACGTTGTACGCAAAGATTAATATCGACGTACCGGTAAGGACTGCCCACCATAAGTACGGTTCAAGCACCGCCTACGTCTATGGAGCTGGTTGCGGTGAGAACACATGGGCAGAATATACTGAGGTGAACCTGAAACGTGGTGCTCAAGTATGGGAAGTCTATGGTGGCGGTCAGGACGGACTGATCATCAACGCAGAAGGTATCCAGAAATATATTACAGGGTTTGCAAGTGTACAAGGATTAGGATCGCCCAAAAAAGATGATGAAACGGATGAAAAATATGGAGAAAGAATAAGGCATGAGCTTCAACAATGGAAAGTTGGTTGGACACTTGGTAGCGGTTATGACGGTGCAGGTATAAACGATGCATTCACGGCATTTAACACCTCAAGTGACTTCTACGTAAAGAACACCTATACCAACCTGAACAACCCGCTAGTAACACCACGTGCAGAATTCGGTGGCAAACGATTCAACACGAACGTCATCATCAACGAAGGAGCGTATGTAGGCAACTATGCATACGGTGGTGGTCTGGGTCACAATGATAGAGACCAGAGCGGTAATGTGTACGGAACGACATACATTGCGTTATTGGGTGGTGAAGTGAAAAAGGACATCTATGCAGCAGGAAGTACAGGAGGTGTGCTTGATGCCTTTGGAGTGGGTGCTTATGATGAAAATACCAATCCTTATGGCTTCACAGCCGGTACCACAGCCTATGTAGAAGGTGGCACCTGTCGTAATGTATATGGTGGTGGATGGGAAGGAAACGTAGGTTCGCATCCTGGCAAACCAGCTGTAAAAGATAACGCAGGCAATGTAACGACACCTGCCGACCCTAACAGTATTGTAAACGATGTTCCTGGCGAAACCAATGTGGTGATTGGTATCCGTTCGGAGTCGCTATCTGCCAAGGGTAATCTTTCCGACAATGAATATACCAGATACTTATTCCATCATGGAGTACCAGCCATCCAGCGTAATGCCTATGCTGGTGGTGAAGGTGGTTCAATCATTGGTACAGCCAACATCACCGTCAACAACGGTTATATCGGTTATCTCTATCTTCTTGACAATCAAGAACAGAATGAGAAGGGTGAAACAGTAACCCTTGCGGCAACTCCAGAAGGAGCCAAAGACCGATACGACGCGAAGATTCATGACGACACTTATAAGGTAGGAAATGAATGGAAAGGAACCAATCGTCTGGTAGAGTGCGGTAATGTATATGGTAGTGGTTATGACGACCTGAGCAGTGTGGACATCTCGAACGTCACCCTTTATGGTGGAACCATCCGCAACAGTGTATTCGGTGGTGGTGAGATTGCGACAATCGGTCGAGGCTCGAACGACAATAACGATAACAAAGTCAGCATCTTCAAAGCCGGTGAGACCCATATCTACATGTACAACGGTCACGTGATGCGTAATGTATTCGGTGCCGGTAAGGGATATAACCCACTAGGCTATGGTGGTGCACACAACCTTCATACCGATGGTTATGTATTTGGAACGACTGAGGTCAATATCTATGGTGGTGAGATCGGTACCAACGAAGGCATCACAGTCGGTGACGGTAACGTATTCGGTGGCGGTGACCGAGGATATGTGTTCAGTGCTTTCGAATATAAAGACGGCAATGACGTACTCACAACAGGGCACGGTGTGAAGAAGGGTGTGAGATACGATCACGACAAGGAAGGCTATTATTATAAGTCAAATGATCTCAGCCACATGACCGAGGACTGCAAGGTGCTGATTGAACCATGGTTGCAGGTAAAGAAAGTCGGTGGAATCGAATATGGAGGAAAGACCTATGCTAAGGGCGAGTATATTCCAACCGACTATCTGAACACTCTACCCAAGAAAATCCTTAGTGGAACCTTAACTTCTCAATGGCCTGATAAGTGGGATGAAGTGGATGTCGGTGAATTGGTAGATAAAGTTGACGAAAACGGTAATATTGTGCTCGATAAGCAAAATCAGCCGGAGAAAGTATTCAAAGAGCGTGGTGTGATTATTCACAATGCAGTGTTTGCGGGTGGTAATGTATCGTCCAATTCGTCTATGAATGCAAACACCAATACGGTGTTCGGTAATGCCACCGCCTCGATCCACGATGTCTATCACCGTGACCTGATTACCATCGGAATGGGTCATACGGGAGGTCTGTATGGTGATGGTAACCTCACCCTTGTAGATGGTTACCGTGAGTTGAACATCACCAACTACGGAACAGACTACTACCACCTGAAAGACGACCAAATCACCATTGACCAGTATTATGAACTGCCAGGCCGCGAACAGGACTACTATGAGTTGAGATACAAGTTCACGGGTGGTGAAAATGGCTTAGTAACGTCAATTCAAGACAAGAAGAACACTACCTATACGATAGGTTCAACCCTCCGTCAGGATGACTTGATTGAATTGTTTGAAGGCATAATGGTCGGCAATGAAAAAATCATTTTAGATAATGGAACGCCTAATCCAAAATACTGGGTTGAGAACGGTATCGTTTCGCGCTATTCTGGTCGTATCTTGAACACCATCCAACGTGCCGACTTCTGCGGTGTGTTCGGTAGTCGTTTGGTACTGCAGGGCGCTCAGGACCGTGTGCCGGAAGTGTTAGACTATAACAACTACACCATCAACCGTGTGCGTGAGGTATCGCTGAACAAGATAACGTCAAGTATTGATGCCGACTATGCTAAATACACGCAAGCTGAAGCAGACGCAGATACTGAGCACAAAATAACGGCTGGTGCATATAAAGATCCAAATGCCCCACTCCATGGCAACTACTTCGGAATCTACAATGTGGTGAACTACCTTGGTGCCCTGACCAGTGATGTGAACTTCGGTGATGAAAGTGCAAATACACAGGGGACTGATGGTAAATGGAAATACGATATCCGTACCAGCGACCATTCAGAAACTGCGATTTACCAAGCAGCTATCGAAGGTCTCCCAAATGGCGGATATGGCGAGCAAGAATACACCTTCTACAACTGGAAACGTAAACACCATACCGAAAAGACCCGTAATAACGGTAATAGCCACAATCAGGTGGCATTGGCTTCAGGAGTTTACCTTGAAATAACTACCGAGGAGAGTACAGGTCCAAGTTTCGAGGAGAAGGTATGGGGACCTATTACCGGTGTGGTAGAGCTCGACCTGATCAATGTATCGACCGGTACGGGTGGTGGTTTCGTCTATGCCAAGAACGAACATGGCATACGTAGTGAATCAAGTACTTCTAACCGCAACACCCTGACAGCCATGAATCTGAACGCTGTCAGCTATAAGGACTTCAGTTATGACGAGACCGAAAACACCAAGAAGGAATGGCAGACTTCGGGTAACTTTGTACACAGTACCCAGACCATTATCGACGACTGTTACAATATCGGAGGTAAGTACAAGGGTGAAGATGCCGTAGCAGGTCACTACTGGTTCATCAAGGGTCAGATATATGTCTATGATCAGATTATCTCCGCTTACACAGGTGCACCGAATGCCTTTAGCGAGACCGTGGATATGCCGCTCACCATCACTGCAGCATCACGCGGTAAGATGACATTGATTGATGTACAACCGAACCTCTATGCATATTATAAGGAAGGTACTACCAAACTCGGTGCGGACGAAAAGATCGTGATTCGCGATGTCGCCTACCAGTTGAACGACCCAATCAGCTATTGGGATTGGCAGCAACTGAGAGATGCAGATAAGGCATTGTTCGTACCTGAGACCTATTACGTACTTGAAGACTGTAAGATTGGTAATACGTCATACACAGCCGGAACAGTCATGCTCAAGAACGAATATGATGCCTTGATAACAAACAATGTAAAACCAGAAGTCACTCAGGAGAAGAAAGTTGGCGAGGAGACTCAGACCGTGAAAGTGGACTTCGACTATGTCTTCCGCCCGACAAACAACCTGGGTCACGACACCGGTTACATCCTGACCTACAGCATGACAAACCCATCGACATGGGACAAGTGGTACTCAGAAAAGTATGGTGATGCCTCAAAGCAGAGCACGAAGCAGTATAATGAGTTGACCAAAGCTCAACAAGACGCTTACTGGGATGGTCCGACCTATCGTTTGAAGGACGGTACTGCCGCTGTGCTTGCCGGACAGACCAGCTACAAGTTGGCAGATATCATCACACAAGCAGACTTTGATGCTTATGAGGCTGATGAACAGGATACTGACAATGACGGTGAACTTGATGAAAATGAGGATAAGAATGGAAATGGAGTTCGGGATATCGGTATTGCTAAAAAATATCCAGATGCCATTCCAACGGATGATCCTAATGCACAAGGATATGATAAAGATAAGGTTCAGGCTAAGTTTGAACGTGCATACCTCACCACCCAATATGTAGAGACCAAGAAGAAGAATCCTAACTACACACAGGGTGGCACTGAGCCAGAGGAAGTTGACATCCATCTGCAAGAAGGTGCTAAGTTGGCTGCGTCGGAATACAAAGACGGCACATGGTCATCACTTTCTGGCAAGGTAGCAGAAGCCTTCGTATGTAACAAATCGTTCGACTATATCGGTGGTACCATCATCACCGTCGGTCAATTGATGACGCGAGCAGATATCAACCACCTTGCAAGCGATGTCAATACAAGTATCGCAGACCTTGCGAGAGAAAAGATTGCGAACTTAACCACTGATCAGTACAATGAAATAAAGGAACACGGAGCTTTAACGAACGCTGAATCATGGGCAACTCTGCAGGAAGGATTAGGTACTGATGGCAAGATAACCTTGAATTCACTGACGACCATGCAGAGCAATATCAGCGCTAACTTCGTTCCTGCTTACTATTGTACGAGGGAAGGTCTCTACGGCGGCGACTACTATGAATCGGGCTACAACTATCGTGGTCTGGCTGCATGGAGTGCGATGTCGGATGGTGACCGCGACAAGTTTACATTCAACTACGATGCCCTCGACCTGTTCATCGATAAGACCTACGGAGGCAATCTCAGTCAGAAGTACCAGTATGATGGTACGACCGACAGAACTAACGACGATGACAATGTAATCACTGCAGCCGATGTAACGAATCCTCCTCAGTATTCACTCCCAACCGCAGTGGATTACTCCGCTACGTACGAAGGACCAGATATGGTAGAAGCCGAAAAACATCTGTCGACGAAAGTTACTGTCACCCGTATCGTTAATAATGAAAGTACCTTAGAGCAAAATGTGGATCAACTGAAGCCAGGTGATATCTTGGATCGTGAAGAATTTGAGAAACTGCTCAACGAGCAATACCACTATGCACCAATCAGTGTGACCTCAACCGATATCGACAAGACATTCTACATCGTCAACACGGCCTTCACACATAATGAGCCTTACGCTGTAGGACAAATCATTGAGAAATCCACTTACGACAACTTAGATGGAGATGCAGCAACCGAGAGTGCGAGTGCAACTGGTGAAAAGGCCAATGTCACATTACTCACGTTCTCAGAAGCAGGTACCTACTACTACTGCCGTGATGCCTATACGATTGATGGAACACACGGACAACCTGTGCAGGCTGCCGTGGGTAATACTAAATGTTTTGCCAAAGATGGAACTCCATTAACAGTTGCAGCAGGTGAAACAAGAGCGACGGAGACAGATGTACCTGTGGGCTTTGTGATTAAGCAACAGAATACAAGTTCTGATTTCACGAATTGTTACAGGGGTCTGCTCAACGAACAGACCAACTTCACCATCCACGGTATTGCCCCAGTAGAGACCAGTACGCTGTATGTGAGCAAGAACTCCGACATCTTCGACCTGGCACAGGATAAGATCATCACTGTGATTTACCAGTACGACTACGAAGAGAGCGACCAGTCGGGTCTGAACATCACACCGGTCAGCGAGCGCCATGTGGTGAACATCCGCATCAAGTTCAAGAGCGGTATTCCAACCATAGGTGCCATCGAAGCTCCTGATATTGTATTGCCAGGAACCAGCGTGATACTGACAGCGCCAGAAATCACTCAAGGTGCTTATCAAGTATTCGGTACTGGATGGGAACTGTTCGCTACCGAAGCAGAAGCAGAGAGTCATATCAACGGTATTGAGTACACCCCAGCAACCGACCGACTCTACTGGTATCAGGACGGCTATCTGGTTGCTTACTACGCAAAGACCTATCTTGGTAAGACCTACTCACAGAACCATGTACCAGTCAGCGTAGCGAATTACCACGACCTGTTTGAGGTAATGGAGGACAAGACACACCACATGTATGTGGATAACAAGAATGTGAAGCGCGACAGTAAGATTTACATCCACAACCACGACGATAGTCCGAAGGACGGAGCGGAGTTGCTGAAAGATTTCTTCGACCTGAGTCTGCTTACGGGAAATGGTGATGTCACCGTGAGCCAAGAGACGGGACTCATCACGGGCGATACGCGCTTCAATGATCATGCCCTGCTGAATTCGCATGTCAAGGAAGGAAAGCATCTGGACTTCATCCTGCACTCGAACATCAGCCGTAGTACAATGGAAACAGACAATCCAGAGCATTCAACAAATCCAGAAGCACCGGAGAAGATTACGGTTCCAAAGCCATGGACACCAATCGCAGGCGAGAAGAATCCAGAAACTCACAAGTATATCAACTGCTTCGAGGGTACGCTCCATGGTGACGGCTACACCATCAGCGGACTGAGCGAATCATTGTTCGGTCAGCTGTGTGGTGACGTCTATAACCTCGGTGTGACCGGTACGTTCACTGGTGCAGGTATTGCAGAAGAGGGTGAAGGCTATGTAGAGAACTGCTGGATCAGCACGACTTCGACCAAAGCCAAGACTTCGAAGCCTATCTTCGGCAATCCGAGCAGAATCGAGGGAGAAAAGGTTCAGGTAGTGAACAGCTACTACATGGAAGAAGATGACGCTGCAACTACGGCCGCTTCAGACGATGTAAACAAGATGGTTGCATACAACAACCCAGTTGATGATGATCATGGAACGCCAACCCGTAAGCCTGCCAAGGCATTCTACAACGGTGAGGTAGCTTACGATCTAAACAGCTTCTATCTGAACAAGCGCTACTATGACCAGCAGACGCT
>CADBSN010000006.1 GCA_902797255.1 uncultured Bacteroidales bacterium
AGTTCAAAGTTCAAGAGTTCAAAGTTCAAGAGTTCTCTAGACTCTAGACTGAACGAAGTTAAAAAATGCGATTAAGCGAGAGCAGAGCCAAAAACGCTTTTGAGATTTGCCGAGCGAAAGCATTTTGGGCGAAAGCCAAAAGGGCAAAATAAGGGGCTTTGAAGGGGTAAAATGAAAAAAAATGCATTTTTTTGAAAAAAAGTTGTAAAAATGTTTGGTGGATTCAAAAAAGTGTATTACCTTTGCAGTGTCTTAGTTAAGTAGTACACTAAATGGCTAAAAAGAGAACCAGTAAACAGAACCAAAAACTAACTTTAAAAAAGGAGACGATTATGATTATTTTGACTATCATCGCATCAGTTGCAACAATTTGTACATTGATGAGCCTGTAAGAAGACCCACCCCCATCCCCTCCCTCTATGGGGAGGAGAAAAAGTTTATAGTTGATTGTTTATAGTTTAAAGTCAGTTGAAAGAGTTAAAAGTGAAGAGTGAAAAGTTAAATGGTATAACAGTAAATGAATAAATAGTAAATAAGAATAAGATTATGTTAAAGATTCAAGACGTAACATTTGCCTATAAGAAGAATAGTCCGGTATTAGACCATTTTTCTTTGGAGATTAACGAAGGTGGCATCTATGGCCTCCTTGGTAAGAACGGAACAGGTAAGAGTACTTTGCTCTACTTGATTATGGGTTTGCTTCGCCCTCAGTCTGGTTGGGTTACTTACAACGATGTTGAGACCCTCAAGCGCCAGCCTGAATTGCTGAGCGACATGTTTATTGTGCCTGAAGAGTATAACCTTCCTGGCATTTCGCTGCAGAAGTACATCAATGCCATCAAGCCTTTCTATCCTCGTTTCGATGAAGCGATGATGTATCGTTGTCTTGAAAACTTCGAGATGCCTCGCGAGATTAATCTTGACGCCTTGAGTATGGGTCAGAAGAAAAAGGTGTATATGAGTATCGCTCTTGCTGCCCGCACTCATCTGTTGCTGATGGACGAGCCTACGAACGGTCTTGACATCCCTTCAAAGAGCCAATTCCGCAAGATTGTAGCTGGTAGTACCGATCCTGACCAGATTGTGATCATCTCTACCCATCAGGTTCGTGACGTAGAGTTGCTGCTCGACCATGTGACGATGATAGAGAAGAATGAGGTGTTGTTGAACACCAAGATGGATCAGCTGTTCAAGGACGATGAAGTCATCAACCTCGAAGATGTGTTTAATAAGTTGTTAGAAGAGAGGAAGTAAAGACCCCCTCTAACACCCCCTTCGGTTCCCCCGTTATCGGGGGACAGGAATCCCTCTAGGGGGAGGACTTGGGGTCAAGGGCCAAGAGCCAAGAGCCCTCTAGACGCTAGACTCTGGACTCTAGACTTTAAATGGTAAATGGTAAATGATTAAATAGTAAATAAGATTATGAGTACTTTCAATACAAAACGTTTCGCGACTTACGCAAACTTCGATTTGACCATCAATAAGAATTTCTATCGCAACATGTCGTTGGTGTTGATCTTGACCATTATAGGTGTTGTGATTATTTCATTCTTCATGCGTTGGCTTACCTATCAGATATCGGCTCCATCGTTGGTCTACAATGATTTGACATTAACAGCATGGGTTGTAATAGTCATCATGCAGTTCAGCTTTTACATCGCAGCAGGTTGCACTTTGCACCCATTGCGTAACAAGCAGGGGCGTATAACCCACCTGACCATCCCAGCTACTAATCTGGAAAAATACCTGTGGCATGTAGTAATCTGTATCGTTGGATGTTTCCTGACGGCAGTCGTTGCTGTCGCATTGGCCGACCTTGTCAACTATCTGATGACTCTGATGGTATTTAAGGAAACTGAAGGTGTTCAGTCGCTGTTTGTGAATGTGTTTACGAACAACACATCGAGCATCATCAGTCAATTCACCAGTTCGATGCATGCATCAATGAATGGTGTTCCTATGGATCCAACCTATGCGCCTCCAGCAGAACCGTTCCTCGAGAGAATTGCGAATGCTTCCATCATTGTTACCTGGTGTTCGATTTTCTGTGTGACAGCAATCTACGCATTTGCCAACACGGTGATGTATAAATTCAATTTACCTGTCACATACCTCATCTTGAAGGCAATTGAGTTCTGCTTTGCTATCCTCATCTTCATTGGTATGATTTGGTTTACCTCCAATGTCGATAAAGTAGAACAGCTAGGTGAGGAATCAATTAGAACATTCTTTGAGAACTTCCACATCTATCTATATGTATATGGTGGTTTCGCAGTCCTTGCAGGCATCGGCTTCTGGGCTTGGGCATACAATCGCTACACCAAAGCACAGCTTATCAATAGATTCTTTAGAAAGTAAGGACCCCCACAAGACCCTCTCCCCGCTCTCCCTCTAGGGAGAGAGCTAAAAGGGGAGGACTTGGGGTCGAGGGCCAAGAGTCAAGAGCCCTCTAGACGCTAGACTCTGGACTCTAGACTTAAAATAGTAAATAGTAAATGATTAAATAAGAACATCTTGGAGCAGCGAGCGCAGAACCAAACGTGTTTGAGTTATGCCGAGTCGTGATAAGATTGATTTGAAAAATAAATAAGACTATGAATTTCAACGGAAAGAAAGCAATATATCTGCAAATCGCTGACCTGATATGCGACCAGATTCTTCTTGGAGAACTTGAGGAGGAAGGACGTGTGCCATCAGTACGCGAGACAGCCGCAGAGGTCGAGGTGAACAGCAACACCGTGATGCGTTCGTACGACTGGATGCAGAGCCAGCAGATTATATACACGAAGCGCGGCTTAGGCTACTTCGTCAGCCCTGGTGCTAAGCAGACAATCCACAACCTCCGAAAGGAAGAGTTCGTGCAGGAGTCTGTACCGGAGATTGTTCGCACGATGCAAACACTGGGCATCACAGTGAGTGAATTAACCAATTATATCAACAAAGTAATCGCATAACAATTATGAATAACAGTGAAAGACGTTCCCTCTTACAGGGAATTAGCAGATGGCTCATTTCTTGCGCATCTATCCTCTTCCTCGTCGCTGCATGTATCCCTATGGATCGTAGACCAGATTCTCATAGTTTAGACTTCCGCGACTCTGAACAATGGGGCAAGGTGGTCGAGAAGGACCTAGAGTTGGATGAGTTCTGCAATATCACATCGTTAACAACTGCAGAGATTAAGTACATCCAGAGCGACACCTTCAAGGTAACGGTAGTGGGTAATGAGAAAGCCCTTGAGGCCTATACCATTGAAACACATGACTCTGAAGGTCAGGATGGCGAAATGAACAAATGCTTGAAGGTGGACCGTAATAAGAAGTACACCCGTTGGACACCTGCCATTCTGGTTATTGTGAAGGCTCCTACACTCTTTGCTGTCAGCCTTAATGGTGCAAGCGAATTCATCATCGAGGATTCGGTATATATCAACAATTTCCGTCTAGCTATCAATGGTGCTGGTGATGCTGAGTTGGGTACCATCATCGCAGAAAACGTCTCGATTGAAATTGATGGAGCCGGCGACCTCAGTCTTCGTAGACTGAAAGCGAAAGAACTGGCGGTTACGATTAATGGTGCAGGCGATGCTACCATCAAGAAAGCCAAGGTGAAAGAGGAAGCACGTTTTTACACATTCGGTGCAGGTGATATCGACGGTGAGGTCAAGGCTGATAACATTCTGGCCGTTTCCTGTGGTGCAGGAGGCATAGATCTTGAAGTTGATTGTAAGTCGATTACAGCTGTCTCTTCAGGTGCTGGCGATGTAGAAATCGAGGGTACGACCAATGTGCTCCGTAAGTCCCGTCTGGCACTCGGAGGCATCAAGACCCGTCATCTGAAAGCTGATGTGGTGGAGCCAGCAGACCTTGATGTAGAGGAAGATGCTGTAAAGACAAAGCAGTAGAAGAAACAGAATTGAACCATAGAATGTACTTGGTTTGAAACGAAGAATAATAAGAAGGTGTCGAAATGGGCATTTGCAGCTTTGGGGTTGGTGTTGGTTTGTCTGACGTCATGTTTTGGAGGAAAGAAATGGACTCCTAAATATGAAGAGTGGCCTACCGACAGGATTGAAAGAATTACCAAAGTAAGAATCCCTGAATACAAAGTCACCAAAGCATTTTTAGGACCGTCAAGTTTCCTTGGGGATTTTGAAGACAGTCTTTACATTGAATTTGAAACGATGCCATCAAATGAGATGTTTGAGCAGATTGATTCGCTG
>CADBSN010000007.1 GCA_902797255.1 uncultured Bacteroidales bacterium
AACAAATATGCATCGCGTGTGTACTCGGACGATGGTGTGTTGCTTGGAACGTGGAGCTATGCAAGTCAGAACCGTGTGATGGTTCCTTACGACTCCATCCCTGAGAATTTGGTGAATGCCTTGGTGGCTACTGAAGATGAGCGTTTCTTTGAGCACTCGGGTATCGATTTCAAAGCACTGGGACGTGCCATCGTGAAGACGTTGATCATGGGGGATAAATCGGCCGGAGGTGGTAGTACGCTGACACAGCAGTTGGCTAAGCAGTTGTATACCGATGTTGCACACGATGTGAAAGGGCGTATCCTTCAAAAGCCGATAGAGTGGTACATAGCCGTGCAGTTGGAAAAGTACTATACGAAGGAGGAGATTATCGCCATGTACCTGAACCAATTTGATTTCCTCTATAATGCTGTGGGTATCAAGAGTGCTGCTAGGACATACTTCGGTAAGGCTCCTTATGACCTGAATCTGAATGAGTGTGCGGTGTTGGTTGGAATGTGTAAGAACCCATCGCTGTACAATCCTGTTCGTGATAACGCGGTGTGTATGGAGCGTCGTAATGTTGTGTTGCAGCAGATGCTGAAGGAAGGATACATCACTCAGGCTCAGTTTGACGAGACCAGTCAGATGCCGATCGACGTATCGCTGTTCAAGATAACTTCACACAACGAGGGTATCGCACCATACCTGCGTGAGTGTCTGCGCCAGATGATGATGGCAAAGAAACCGGACAGAAGCGAATATGCTTCATGGCAATATCAACAGTATTATGATGACTCGCTGATGTGGGAAACCGACCCTCTGTTTGGATGGTGTAACAAGAACAAAAAGAAGAATGGTGACCACTATAATATCTACACGGATGGACTGAAGGTGTATACTACCCTCGATACACGCATGCAGAAATATGCAGAGGAGGCGATGAGGGAGCATGTGGCGAAGTATCTGCAGCCAGCCTTTGAGACGCTGAAGAGTCGTTACTCAACCTTCCCATATATCAACGTGAAGAAAGATCGTGTGGATCGTATCGTGAACCGTGCCATGAAGCAGTCGGAGCGCTATAGGCTGCTGAAGGAAGCTGGATGGTCGGAAAAAGAGATACAGGAGTCGTTCGATACGAAGACATCGATGACTTTGCTGAAATACGAGAAGGACGGTACTTGTTCAGAGTTCGAGACGGAGATGACGCCTCGTGACTCCATCCTCTACTACAAGAAGTTCCTGCGTTGTGCGATGATGGCGATGGACCCTCAGACGGGTTATGTACGCGCTTATGTGCCAGGTCTGGACTTCAAACACTTCCAATATGATAATGTGTTGGGTTTCCATGGTGGACGCCGTCAGGTGGGTTCGACCATCAAACCTTATCTTTATAGTCTGGCTGTGATGAACGGTTGGACACCTTGTGACGAAATCAACACCTCGCAGTTCTCTGCTGGAGGATGGTCGCCAAAGGGTGGTGTAGGTGGCTATCGAACGCTGGCCGCAGCTCTTGCCGCTTCAAGCAACCAGGCAAGTGCTCGACTGATAGACCAACTGCGTCCGGAGAACTTCATCAACCTGCTGCGTCAGTTTGGAATCCGTACAGTCAATATTGATCCAACACTCTCGCTTTGTCTGGGTACATGCGACATTAGTGTGGGTGAGATGGTGAGTGGCTATACGGCATTCGCGAACCAAGGACTGAGAACCGCACCATTGTTAGTGACCCGCATAGAAGATGCTGACGGAAACGTGGTGGCAACGTTCACCCCTCGCACCAATGAGGTGCTCTCGCCAGAAGCGGCTTACCAGATGGTGACGATGTTGAGAGGTGTCATTAACAGCGGTACAGGTCGTGCGCTTCGCTCATCAATCCGAGCAGATATGGGCGGTAAGACTGGTACGACGAACTCGCATGCCGATGGTTGGTTCATGGGCTTCACACCACATCTTGTAGTGGGTGCATGGGTAGGAGGTGATGACCGAGATATCCACTTCGATTCGATGGGTTATGGACAAGGTGCGCGTGCTGCTCTGCCTATCTATCATAAATTCATGGATAAGGTGTACAGAGATGGACGTTTCGGTATCAATCAGGATCAGAAGTTTGCAGAACCTGAAAATTTCGATCCCTGCTACGATGCGTTGGATGAACTCCGCAGTTTGGAACATGAGGATGAAGAGGAAGTGGATGAATACGAGAATCAGATAGATGCAGCGTTCCGATGAAATACATAGGAATTATACCTGCTAGATATGCTTCCACCAGATTTCCTGCAAAGCCTCTTGCGATGCTAGGTGGGAAGATGGTGATAGAGCGTGTATACAAGCAAGTGGAGAACTGGCTTGATGATGTTTACGTGGCCACTGATGATGAACGAATTGAACAAGCCGTGAAGTCGTTTGGTGGACAGGTGGTGATGACCAGCACTGAATGTCGAAGCGGAACAGACCGCTGTTGGGAAGCCGCAGATAAATTGCGACTGGAGATGACGGATGTGGTGGTGAATATTCAAGGTGACGAACCTTTCATCCAACCGCAACAGATAACAGCTATCAAGGCATGTTTTGAGGATGCGACGGTTGATATTGCAACCCTTGTAAAACCTTTCGTGCCTGCTGACGGACTGGCTGCGCTGGAGAATGTGAACTCTCCGAAGGTAGTGGTGAACAACAAGAAAGAAGCTCTGTATTTCTCACGTTCCATCATTCCGTTTACACGAGGAAAGGACAAGAAGGAGTGGTTGGCTGGGCATACCTATTATAAGCATATCGGTATCTATGCCTATCGAACCAATGTGTTGAAAGAGATAACTCGATTGCCACAATCATCGCTTGAACTGGCAGAGTCGCTGGAGCAATTACGCTGGTTGGAGAATGGCTATAGAATCAAAGTGGGCATTTCGGACATCGAGACTATTGGAATTGATACTCCGGAAGACCTAGAGAGAGCGGAACAATTCTTGAAGAATCTAGAAAACAAAAGATAACAATGAAGAAATTATTGTATGTGATGGTATTGTGCCTGGGTGTGACAGGCTTTGTGGCTTGTTCAGTTGATACCAATAACGAAGCAACAGCAACGATTCAGTATGAGGGCTATTGTGACAGCATTGTGTTTGTGCATCCCGAAGATAGTGTATATGAGCCTTATATCCAGAAGATTATAACATCGGAAACCACACCGTTGGTGGGTCCGAACTCAATGTTCACGGAGACAGCAACAACCCAGGACGAGTACTATCAGAATGCGGTTTATAATTGTAATATCAAAGCGATGAAGACCTATGAGTCGATGATTCAAAACGTTTCTGCAAAAGTGATGCGTAATTTGCTTGAGACGACCTACGGCGATTCTATCGATATGTCGAAACTGTATTATTTTACCATCTATTACAGTCTCTATGGTTTTGTCGACATGAAGACTGTTCAGGTGGGTACCACCTACAAGGATTATTGATAGCAGAATTGCATTTAATAAGAATATAAACTATCATCTATCAATGAATCTGCCATGAGAACCTACATCCTGTTAATCATACAGGCTATATGTCTAACCATAATTGCCCAACCAAGATATGACTTGAAGCATTTGCAACGAGAGAAACTTGGCAGGGGGGTAGTAGTGTGTCCGACGTTGCAAGGTGATAGTGTTATCGTTTCATGGCGTTATCTGGATGATGATAACCAAACTACAGCCTTCAATGTCTATCGTGAAGGAAAACTACAGAATAAGCTACCCATCTTAGGAGCAACTTTCCTTAAGCTACCCCATGAAGGAAATGCAACCTACGAGGTAAGGACGCTAGATAATGGTAAGGAATCGCATCGGAAAGATGGAAGTTTTACGCTGAAGGCTGATGCTCCGAAAGGTTATCTCAGTATTCCGCTCGATATTCCACAGGGAGGAACTACCCCTGATGGACGTCGATATGGCTATAGTGCAAATGATGCTTCGGTGGGAGATGTGGATGGTGATGGAGAATACGAGATCATCCTGAAATGGGACCCTTCGAACTCACACGATAATGCTCATGATGGCTATACGGGTAATGTGTTGTTCGACTGCTACAAACTCGACGGAACCCGATTGTGGCGTATAGACCTCGGACGAAATATCAGAGCAGGAGCTCACTATACCCAGTTTATGGTATATGACCTCGACGGAGACGGAAAGGCTGAGGTGGTGATGAAAACCTCGGACGGAACCGTGGATGGAAAGGGTAGGGTGATAGGTGATGCAGAAGCCGACTATAGGACACATACAGGACGTCTGGGACGTATCCTTTCGGGTAACGAATACCTGACTGTATTTAGCGGACAGACAGGCGAAAATCTCTGTACGGTGGATTATGTGCCAGGACTCAATACTGGCAACTGGGGTGATAACTATGGCAACAGGAGCGAGCGCTATCTGGCTTGTGTAGCTTATCTAGATGGTCAGCATCCGAGTGTTGTTATGTGTCGAGGCTATTACGAACGAACCACCTTGACTGCTTGGGATTGGGATGGTAAGCAACTGAAACAACGATGGGCTTTCGACTCACAAAATCAAGGCACGAGGTTTTGGGGCGGACAAGGCAACCACAACCTGAGAGTGGCTGATGTAGATGGTGACGGGCGTGACGAGATTGTGTATGGCTCGATGTGTATGGACGATAACGGACAAGGACTGTGGAACACCCATATGGGACATGGAGATGCGATGCACCTGATGGGCTTCTTCCCTGACTCGGATCTGTTGCAGGTATGGGATGTTCATGAGAACCGCAGAGATGGCTCTACATTGGTGCAGGCAGCAACTGGTGAGGTGATATTCCAGATCCCCTCGAACGCAGATGTGGGACGCGGAATGGCCGCTGATATTGATCCTACAAATTATGGCGTGGAGATGTGGTCATCGGCCTCAGGAGGTATCGTTAATACAAAGGGAGAGGTGGTGAGTCGGGCACGTGTCTCCACCAATTTTGCCATTTGGTGGACTGGCGATTTGAACAGAGAGTTGCTCGACGGAGCACGTATAACGAAATACAATCCAGAAACGAAACAGGTGGATATTGTGCTCGATATGTCACTTGAGTGTAGTTTCAATAATGGGTCGAAGAGCAATCCGTGTTTAGAGGCTGACCTGATTGGCGACTGGCGCGAGGAGGTGATTGTGAGGACACGCAGAAGTGATGAACTACGGATCTATATCACCGACTATACAACCCCATATCGGTTCTACACACTGATGCAGGATATCCCGTATCGACTGAGTGTAGCTACGCAGAATGTGGCTTACAATCAACCGTCTGAGCTTGGATGTTACTTCGGTTCGGACATGAAAAAAGGAACTACGTTTAGAGGATGGACGTTTGAGTAGAATAAAAACATAAAAAAAATAATAGAATATGACGTTTGAAGGAATTGAAAAACTGTTAGGGACAAAAGTATTTGGGATTACATTGTTAGACCCTGTTATGTTTTGCTTGAAGGCATTAGCGGTATTTGTATTGGTACAGGTAGCTGTGTGGGTTATTCGTAACTTGATGGACCCCCATCGTGCCCGTCAAAAGAATCGTAAGTTTGACGAGACCAGCATGGTGTTTTTCCGTAAACTGTTGGTTACTGTAGTGTATGTGTTGGGTGTGGCTTGTGTCCTATATATGATTCCACCTTTGAGAACATTTGCAACTTCCATACTCGCAAGTGCCGGAATCATGGCGATGGCGATAGGTCTGGCTTCACAAGAAGCTCTCTCAAACTTTGTAAGTGGTATCTTTATTATTCTCGCTAAACCGTTCCGTATAGGCGATATCGTAGCATTGGATAGCGGACAGACGGGTAAGGTGACAGAGATTGCCATCCGTCATACAATCATTACAACGGCAGAAAACCGTCAGATTATTGTACCGAACTCAAAAATAAATTCAGCAATTATTACCAACTCCACCATCAATGATACCCGTACATGTGTGTTTGTTGAGGTCGGTGTAGCCTATTCAGAAAATCTCGATCATTGTATTGCGGAGATGCGTAAGGTGATTGAGCTAGACCCTCGTGTACTTGATAAACGAACCGAACAGGAGAAGGCAGATGGGGTGGAGAAGGTTATCATCCGTGTTATGGAATTAGGAAACTCATCTATCACCCTTCGGGCCTATGTTTGGGCATCCAACCCAGCTGAAGCATTTGTGTTGAAATGTGATATGCTGAAAGCGGTGAAGGATCATTATGATGAGGTTGGCATAGAGATTCCGTATCCGTATATGAATGTGGTGAAGAAAAGTTGAGCATTATGAATTATCAAATCATCTTTGATAAGTACTATCCTGAGGAAAATGAGCAGAAGCGGATACTTACTGTTCATAGTAGAAAAGTGGCAGAAAAGGCGTTGGAGATTGCTGCCAATCATCCTGAAATGAATTTGGACATATCCTTTATTGAAGAAGCTGCGATGCTGCATGATATTGGTATTAAGGAATGTGACGCAGCAGGTATTTTTTGTTTTGGGACGAAACCATACATTTGTCATGGAACGATTGGGGCAGAGATGTTGAGGCAAGAAGGATTTCCTCGTCATGCATTGGTTTGTGAACGTCATACAGGAACAGGACTGACACTCGACCAGATCTTGACTAACAACTTACCGCTTCCCCATCGGGATTTGCTACCCGTTTCATTGGAGGAGCAACTGATTTGTTTTGCTGACAAATTTTTCTCAAAGACACATCCAGAGCAAGAAAAGTCGGTAGAAGCAGCATTGAAGAGTGTTGCAAAATTCGGGGATGAATGTGCAGAAAAATTTCTGCATTGGTGTAAAATGTTCCTATAACGAACATCTTTTTCCTTTCTTTAAGATTATTTATGATGGAACGAGACAGTAGTCTCGTTATTTTGTCGTAACTTTGCATTTTGTAATGTGACCGACAAAGTTTTGAACAGGAGATTCTACATATTGTTGTTGTTATTGAGCGTGATAGTTACTATAGCGCAAGGTAACGGTGGTGTGAGAAGTCGTATCATAAACGATTCAATTATTGTTGATACCGATAGTCTGCCTCCACTTCCTATTGACACGATGGTCACTCCGCTTGATTCGGCAACGAATGCACAGTTACAACAGCTCGATTCGCTCCAAAAAGAATTTGATAGAGAACATGGTATCGTGGGTAATCCACGAGCGATTCAATGGAACGACTCAGTTGCTGCTGCGGAAGATTCTATACGCCGTAGTAAGAAACCAGATGTGCTTGATGCACCAGTGTCGTATGAGGCAAAAGACTCTGTTGTGTTCTTCATGAAAACCAAGAATGCCTATCTTTATGGTCAGGGTGATGTGAGGTATCAGAACATGAAGTTGACTGCAGAGCAAATCATGATGAATATGGACAGTTCGATTGTTCATGCGACTTATAAGCCAGATACGGTACAGAATACGATGATTGGTAAACCTGTATTCAAACAAGGAAATGATGAATATGTGTCGGAGAAGATGGATTATAACTTCAAGACACGAAAGGGTTTCATTACCAACGTGACGACCGAGACCGATGATGGAAACGGAAAGGGATTTATACGCAGTCTGGAGTCGAAGAAAGGAGATGGGGATGAGGTCTACCTGCGAAAAGGTACCTATACGACCTGCGACGAAGAACATCCACACTTCTATATTGCGATGTCACGTGCAAAGGTTCATACAGGTAAGAGTGTATTCTCAGGACCTGCATGGCTGGTTGTGGAAGATGTGCCACTTCCGATTATTGTGCCTTTTGCCTTCTTTCCATTAACTAGCAAGTACTCTTCGGGATTCATTATGCCGAGTTATGGTGATGAATCGACTCGTGGTTTCTATCTGCGTGATGGTGGTTACTACTTTGCTATTAATGATCATGTGGATGCCAAACTGACGGGTGAGATTTTTACAAAGGGTTCGTGGGCTGTTGCGTTGCAGACAACTTATAGAAAACGTTATAAATACTCTGGAAACTTCTATTTCAACTATCAGGTGACGAAAGACGGAGAGAAGAATTTGCCTGACTATAGCGTCACAAAGAATTTTAAATTGCAATGGTCACATCGTCAAGATAGCAAGGCGAGTCCTCATAGCTCATTCTCAGCGAGTGTCAACTATGCAACCCAAAGCTATGAGCGTAATAATCTCTCTAGTTTGTATAATCCTACTTCCTATTCTCAGAGTACACGAACATCTAGTGTCAGCTATACACGTACATTTGAAAAGATTGGTTTGACCCTGTCGTCAAGTGCCAATGTTGCACAGAATATGCGTGACTCAACAGTATCGCTCACATTACCAAACTTAAGCATCTCTTTGAGTAGATTCTATCCTTTCAAGCGGAAGCATCAGGTGGGTAAGGAGCGCTGGTATGAAAAGATTGCAATGAATTATACGGGTACATTCTCGAACAGCATCTCTACGAAGGAAGATAAGTTGCTGAAGTCTAATATTATCAAGGATTGGCGTAATGGAATGCGTCATAGTATTCCGGTTTCTGCATCGTTCAATTTGGGATTCATGAACATAACACCTTCCTTCAACTACACAGAACGATGGTACACCAACCGTATTGAACAAAGTTGGAACCCCGTTTCGCAAGTGGTCGAGCGAGATACCGTTTGGGGATTCAATCGTGTGTATGATTATAATTTGAGTTTGTCGTTCAATACGAAACTCTACGGTATGTATACGCCGAATCCAAAGATATGGGGTAAGAAGATAGAGAAAGTGCGACATGTGTTTACCCCTTCTATTAGTTTCAGCTATGCTCCTGATTTTGGAGCTAGCCGTTATGGCTATTGGAAAACTTATACGAAAACTGATTTGGATGGAAACGTGACATTGGTGGAATATTCTCCTTATTCGAGTTCGCTTTATGGAACTGTTTCCAAAGGTAAAACGGGATCAATTACCTTTGATATGTCGAACAATATCGAGATGAAGTATAAGGCCGCTAACGATTCTACCAAGAAGTTTAGCATCATCGATGAACTGGGTGCCAGTATCTCATATAACTTGGCCGCAAAGACCCAGCCGTGGAGTAATCTTTCGACACGATTGAGACTGAAATGGGGTAAGACAACATTCAACATGTCAGCAGTGTTCCATACCTATGCTTATGAGTTTGACAATAAGGGAAATGTGGTGATCGGTAATCGTACAGAGTGGTCGTATGGACGGTTTGGCCGATTCCAAGGTATGAGTAAGAACCTCTCGTATACGTTCAATAACCAAACTTGGGAGAAAATCAAGAAGTTCTTTGCCAAATTGCGAGGTAAAGATGTAGATGAGGAAGAAGGGAAGAATAATAAAGTTGTTGATGAAGGTGATTTAGAAGATGATTCTGCATCATCTGATGAGAAGGATCAAAAGAACAAGAAAGGTAATAATAATCTCGATGATGATGGATACATGAAATTCTCCATCCCTTGGTCGTTTAGTATTTCTTATGGTATTACGATGGCGGAAGACCGTTCTGCGAAAATTAACGTGAAGAATATGCGTTATCCGTATAAGTTTACACAGAACCTCAACTTCTCGGGTACGATTAAACTGTCTAATTCTTGGAACGCCAGTTTCTCGTCTGGTTACGACTTTACCAATCATGCGATTTCTATGACAACCTGTAACTTGTCAAGAGATATGCATTGCTTCAATATCAGTTGTAGCTTTGTCTTTGGAACTTATACTTCCTATAATATCACACTTCGCGCAAATGCCAGTACGTTGACAGATGCGCTTAAGTATGATAAGAAGAGTAGCTACTCTAGTTCAATACGTTGGTATTGATTTTTAGTATCTTACTTCGATTGGTTGTAGCCCTTCTGCAGTGAGCCTTATGAGCAGGGGCTGTTTGGGTAAGTTACGTTGAATGTATGCAAGCAAACGTCCTCTGTTGGCATTCTTGTGGTTCTGTTTTGGTGCCGACATATCTGAATTGTTGGCATTCTCAAGTCCAAGCAGTTTTCCTCCGCTAATGATTTCGCATTTCACATCTTGACGATAGTTAAGCACACGGATTCCATGATTATCGACGATGTCGATGATGAGATGCTCGACAGTTTCGCTATTTGTCGCTGTTGGGATAATGGTGGCATTGAGTTTGGATGCTTCTCCATATGTGGAGATTTCGAAGTCTGCTACCGCTTTACCATTTTTGTCTAGACCTTCCACTCTGAGAGTACCTGGTTCATAGGGGATATCCCAGTAGATGATACAGGTATTAGGGTCGTATGCTTTGCGTTCACCCACTTCACGCCCATTGAGAAGCAGGTGAGCATAGGGTTGATTGGTATAGCAAAGTACACGAACTGTTTGTCCGTCTCGATAGTTCCATGAGTCTTGTGCATCTTGTGACAGATTTGCATTATTACGGTTACCACGATTATTTCCTCCCCATTGACCATTTCCTCCTCCACGAATGGCTTGTGTGCCGATATAGGCAACAGGTTTTGTGCTCCATAAAGCTTGGAAGAATCGTCCCCGTGGCTTGATGAATCCAGCAAAGTCAATCAATCCTGTACCTAGTCCGCGTGATGGCCATGCTCCAGATTCTCCTAGATATTCGTATCCCGTCCAAACGAAATGTCCGAAGATGTGTGGATTGTCACGAACAGCAGTCCAAGAACTGAGATTGAGACCTGTTTCGCTACCATAGATGATGCGCTTAGGATAGAGCTTATGGTCTGTGATATAGCGGTTCTCTGTGTAGTTATAGCCGCAAATATCTATGGCATCAGGATATTCGGTCTGGTTGCTCATCACTACTCCTGCCATCGCTCCTGTGACAGGACGTGTAGAGTCAAGACTTCGAATGATAGCTGCCAGCCGTTTGGCAATGGTACCTATGCGTTCTGCCCTAGGAGCGTCGTTCTTATAGCCTCCGTACATGGGTTGACTGATACCTGCTTGATCTCCATCGAGAATGGGGTGGGAGTAAGGATCGTTTGGATAGTCAACTTCATTTCCGACACTCCATAGGAAAATGCTAGGGTGGTTGCGGTCACGACGTACCATATCTGCGATGTCGCGATCAATCCATTCTTCGAAGAAATCGTAGGTTCCATCATACCCTGGTGTGCCCTGATTCCAGCCTTTAATCCATTTACGCTTCGGAAACTCCCATTCGTCGCTACCTTCATCCATGATGAGAAATCCCATCTCGTCTGCAAGGTCGTATACATCAGGTGCTTGCATGTTGTGACTCATACGAATACCGTTTGTACCCATTTCCTTCAGTACTTCTAATCGCCTTTTCCATACTTCACGAGGCACAGCTGCTCCCAAGACTCCTGCATCATGGTGAATACATACTCCCTTCACCTTCATCCATTCGCCATTAAGAGCGAAACCTTGATTGGGGTCGAACTTTAGTGAACGTATTCCAACTCGGGTATCTGATTTGTCTATGACTTTATTGTCATCTAGCAATTCGACATGTAGGGTATATAAATAAGGAGTTTCGATGCTCCATAGTTTGGGGTTATTGAGTTGGAAGTTGAAAGTTGAAAGTTGAGTGTGTACAGGCGCTTCAGATGATAGTAGTTTCTTGCCTGAGTTGTCAAACAAGGTAGCCTTTGTGGTGAGTTTCCCCAGTGTTTCTCCTTTGTCTACTTCAACTTTTACCTTTAGGTAAGCCTTTTCCTTGCTCACATTTGTTGCCTCATAGCTTACGCCCCATTGTGCGATGTGGGTATTAGCAGAAGATATGAGCCACACATTACGATATATACCGGAACCTGTGTACCAGCGTGAGTCTGCATTACGGCTATGATCTACACGTACAGATAACAAGTTGTCTCCTTTATTTAAATACGGAGTCAGGTCATACATGAAAGAGACGTATCCATTAGGACGTTTACCAAGTAAGTGTCCGTTTAGATAGACTTCACTGCGGTTGTATACACCTTCGAAATAGATATAGTGTTTGGGTTTCGAGTCGTTGATGGTGAACGTCTTGCGATACCATCCTATACCTCCAGGGAGATAGCCTGTACAACTGGCAAGTTCTGGCGAAGGTGTTCCTTCGATAGACCAGTCGTGTGGTACATTTACTTGTCTCCAGTCAGCGGTATTGGGGGGTAGGGTGGTAGATGTGTTGAGTGTGAACTCCCAACCATCAGTCAATAATTGTGCATCACCAAATCCGACTTGAGCTGATAATATCAGCGAGTAGGGAATGGTGAACAGAACTAATAATTTACGTTTCATTTGGTTTTTATTTTAAGGATGTTTATAGAAAAAGCAGGTACCTTGAAATCAACTTTGTTAGGGGTGGAGGCCTTAATGGTTGATGTCTGTGGATATATGTTCTTCGGATTATCAAGTGTGTTTTCATCGTTTCCGTTTGCTGAGGCAAGACGAATGAGTGTAACTGCTTCTGCCTTATTGGTGTCAATTGTGCAATTATTGAGATTCAACGTTCCGTCAGCATAGCCTTCTCCAACATTGACAATCTTCACATACATGGTTTTTGTGGCTTCATCAATTGTGGTAGATGCATACACTCCCTCCATAGCGCTGCTTTTCTGGAGCTTGCAGGAGAAATCTAGTTGACCATTAATGTAGCATTTTATGTTCTCTCCATCGACATCTACCTGCAAATCGTACCATTTGTCATTTTCAACAGTAAAACGTTTGTCGCGTGCTAATTGTATCTTCCCTCCACCGATGGTTTGTTCTACGTTGCTTTGTGCATTCGACCATCCTCCGACGTTATACCATTGGAAGTTTTGGTTGTCTTTGTAACCGAACAGAACGAGGAAACCTTCAGCGCCGCTTATCTTCTTGGCTTGTACTTTATAGCTATATTTCTTTGCAGCAATCTGGTCTGGGCTAAGGATAATTGCGGCTGTAGCATTAGATGTCTGGGAGAGCTCGCCATTATTTGCTGACCATGTACCGCTTTGTTGTACCCATTTGTTAAAATCAGATATTGGTATCTCCTTGCCTTCTACTATTACTCTTGCATTTCGATATGATGCATTTGTGTTCCAGGTGGCGAGTCCCACTTGTACAGGTTTGCTTTCCTCCTCTTTATTCGCTTGTGGCATCGTGAGTTTATATGTCCAATCGGTTTTCAGAACCTGTGTGCCAATGTTGTTAGGGAATAGCTGCTGAACATAGTACGAAGGTGTGCCCATTACTTTATGTGAATTGAAACGTATCATGTCTGGACGCCAGCGCGCATCGTTTTCATTCACGAAAATAGGGGCGTATGAGTTCATAACTACTACATCAGAGTTATTTTCCATACCCATCATATACACTGCTTCTCCAAGAGCTGCATTCAGATTCCCAATTTCTCCAAATTGACTTGTTACAGCATATTCGCCCACATAGATTTTGTATTTGGAACGATCGTAGCTGTCGTATTTGTTGAATCGGTCAGCGAACCATTTGGGATTACGGTAGTAGTGCTCATCGACCATTTCGACCGGATAGTTGTTTCGCCATGATGGATTGTCTGTACTCCAAGATTCTACGTTTCCTATGCAATGAACATTCGGATATTTTGCCTTGATAGCATTGTAGAACTGGATATAGCGTTCGGGATAATGATCACTTTGGTCGCTGTTGTTATCCATGTGGAAGTTGTAGTTCTCATTTCCAATTTCGATATACTCAAGGTTGAAAGGTGCTGGATGCCCATTCTCGGCACGCATCTTTCCATATTTGGTCGTTACATCACCATTTGCATATTCTAGAGCGTCCATACACTCTTCTATCCATTCGTCAATCTGGTCATAAGGTGTACAACCTCCATGCCAAATGCCGACGTTGACAACGAACAGGGGTTTTGCCCCAAGGTCTTCTGATAATTGTAGAAACTCGTGGAATCCAATACCGTCACTTGTCCGATAACCCCAGTTTACGTTTGCATGACCTTCACGCTGCTCTATAGGACCGATGGTACGTTTCCAACGGAATGCATTGTCTGGACTTTGCTGACCTTCAACAAAGCATCCACCAGGGAAGCGCATAAAACGTGGGTGCATGTTTGCAAGCATTTGTGCCAGATCTGGACGCATTCCGTTTTCTCTATTCTTGAACGTTGGAGGGAATAGGCTTACTACGTCTATTTGGAATTCTCCGGCTTTATCTGCTGTGAGCGCGAATTCTGCATGTGTGTCGTTTCCTGTTGCTGTGATTGTTGCTGTATATTTCTTCCATTCTTTGCCGATATTGACTTTTATGTTTACGTTTCCGAGTGATTGCCCATTAGCTGATTGTAACTTGGCCGTAATAGTTCCATTATATCCATTTTGGCTTTTTGCCCAGAACAATAACTTGTACTTTGTCCCTTTTACGGCGTTTATGCCCCAGAATCCTTCATTACGTACACCATCTCCTGCTTTGGTGATGGTTACGTTTAATGCGTTGTGTTGAACATTGTTTAGTAGGTTTTCTTGTGTGAGCTTGATAGAAGCGTCTCCAAGAGTGAACCAACTGCTGATACGTGTTTCTTGTCCTTCACGACTAGGTGTTCTTCGGTTTCCTGGCATCAAGTGGTCTTCAAAAGAACGGTTACGAATGAGTTCTGCATATAGTCCTCCATCTGCAGCATGATTAATATCTTCATAGAAGATTCCATAGTGGGTAGGGCTGATTTTTGGACCTTTCTTATTAGCATCAACGTTGATGATAACTTGTGCGTTCATGGTGCATGTCGCAATATAGATTGCAGCCATGGTAAATAATCTTAGTTTCATTTCTTTGGTTGGTTTGATATGGTTAATGTATTTTGATTTGATTTTCAGTTGCAAAGATACAAATTATTTCGCTTTGCGCAAAATGCTACGCCTCGAAAAAATCAAATACATTTGTTCTTTGCTCGGCTTAAACGCA
>CADBSN010000008.1 GCA_902797255.1 uncultured Bacteroidales bacterium
CAGACAGACTTATATATATTTGGATTACCATAGCTGTCATCATGATTCTGCTTGTGATACTTGTCGTTATACTCTTCATTTTGCAACATGTAAGGCAAAAACGCAAAAAAATAGAGGCGAAATATCAACAAAGTGTTGAGCTGATAGCACAGGCCAAAAAGGACCTGGCGCAACTTCAAGAGTATAAGGACAACAACAAACAGTTAATTGCCGAGAAGGAGGAACTAATTCATGAGCAGGATGCTATTAGGAAACAGATGATTAAAAAGGAAAGATCCATCCAAGAAAGTGTCTCTATACAATTCAAGTCTACTAATGTCTATCAGAGATTTATTAAACTCTCTGACAATGGCAAGCAACCAACCAAGGCAGAGTGGGTTGACCTGCAAGATGCCATCTTCAGTGCCTATCCTAACTTTTCCGAGTTGATGACCGTTCACTACGATGACTTGGATGACAAGGAATATAAAGTCTGTCTTCTAATTAGGGCTGATTTCAAACCCAATTCTATCAGTAACATGTTAGACGTTCTTCCATCGACCATTACTCAAATACGCAAAAAACTCAATAAGAAGCTTTTCGGCAGACAGGAAAATTCCAAAGATTTTGATATTCTATTGAAGAAAATCTACTAATTCCCGCCAAAGCCTTGCTATAAAATCATCATTTTGTCAAAAATAATTTGTTAAAATTTCATCTTTGTCAAATTTACCAGAACGCATCTTCTTGATAATAAAGAGGATACAACCTTGCTTTGTGATGAAATCTTAAACGCATGATTTTTCTGTTGCTAAAACAAAAAGTCATAACTTTGCAAAAAGTTTTAACTTATAATTCACTAAAAAATAGCGACATGAAAAAACTATTAATGTTATTAGTATGCACATTGATGCTGAGCACAAGTGCGAATGCGTGGAAGTTGATTTCTCTTACTGTTCAAGTAATCCATGAGGACGAACAACCAATTACTCACGGACACTCTAAATCCCCAGACGAGACTCCGACGGTGTACATTGAGGACTACACGCTCTACTTCGAGGCCAATCATCCTGAGTATGTACTTAATATTAAGGATGAGGACGGCGATGTGGTTTACACTACTGTTGTCTACTCTGCCCAGACTCAGGTGGTGCTGCCCTCAACTCTCTCTGGCGACTATGAGATAGAAATCATCGATGATGACTTGCTATTCGTAGGATGGATTAATCTGTAAAAATATTAAATAATTATCGAACAAAATGAAAAAGCTAACATTCGTTTTATTTCTATCAATTATCTCAAATAGCTTTGTCTTCGCTCAGTATATGTGCGGTGTACCTAATGGGAACGATAGAAATTACAGCTTGTGTCCATCAAAGTGGGATAAGACCACTCTTACGTATTACATTTATAATACAGCGAGTTCATTGACAGCAACAGAGAGGGAAACTGCTATAAATAATGCTTTTGACACGTGGGAGAATAGTACTGTCTTAACATTTACACAAGTATATAATCCCAGTAATGCAGACCTTAAAATATTATGGTCAAATGATTCTATCTATGGTGGTACCCAAATATTTTGGTCTAATACACTAGCATATGCTTTCTTCCCTCCCACAACAGGTGGGGTTAATGCCGGTCATATGATAATCAACGATACTAAGACATTCTATGTAAATGGTACAACGCCTGATTTGGAATCAACAGTTTTGCACGAAATAGGCCATCTGATAGGTCTTAATCATTCTATTGGAAATAGCAATGCCGTCATGTATAAATATGTCTTCTTAAGACGAAACCTTCATATCGAGGACTGTATGGGTGCATGGGATTTATATGGATGTCCATTTGGCATAAGTGGCTCTGATCTTGTAACTTCCTCTAACACTTATAGTATAAATTGGACTTTTCCAAGTAGCATAACTATAACATGGAGTATCAATAATTCAAATTTCAGTCTTACTCCTTCAGGAAACCAATGCAGTGTCTCATGTAGTGGCAATACAAATGAAGAAGCAACACTTACGGCAACTATTACCCTTAATGGACAATCTGTCTCAATCCAGAAAAACATTGTGTATGTAGGGGCAATAGACGGAAATTCATTTGTTGACAGTCAAACCACATATTAGATTCCAAGCCTGTCAAATGATTTCAGCGTCACATGGGGTGTCAGTGATAATTCGTTCGTATTATCTCCTTCAAGTAATCAGTGTAATGTAACGAGCAACCAGAATAATCAGTATAAGGAAGCAACCCTGTCTGCATATATTAGAAAAAACGGATTGCTCCTTAAAACCTTGTCAAAACAAATATTCCATATTGGTAATATTGTCATTAAATCTATTAATAGCAGCCAGGCTGTCTATGAGTTGAAGAATTTACCACAAAGCTATACTACATCGTGGAGTGTTAATAATAATGCATTTACCCTGACACCATCAGGGAACCAATGTGCTTCAACGATGCCCAATTCCTATCAGCAAGGTACATTAACTGCAGCTGTTTCGAAAAACGGCCAGCCATTGAAGAGCTTTACCAAGTCGATACTGTCTCAAGAAACATCACTAGAAGTAGATGGAATACAATATGAGTATACAAGTTCATCTGGCATGTATCCTGAGCAGACCTTCAATATTAGTGCATCAAATGCAGTAAACGGATATTCTTCAAGCAGTATTGCTGTCAATGGAGACTGTGACATAACACTCGTTTCTGACCGTTTCAAGGGAATGAACATTTCATTCGAAGGGAATTCAAGCCTCCTGCCCACAGATGTTTACTATGACGATGACTGGGTAGATTTCCACTTAGAGGAATCAAGTACCCCGTATACGTTAGTTATGAGAGCCCAAAGTGATGGGGGATACTATAATTTCAATCTCAACTTTACCGTTTCACCCTTCCCCGAACTTTATCAGATGTATTACGATGATGATCCAGAGCTAGTAGTAAATCTCAGCGGCAATGCGTTAAGCATATTCCTGAGTAATGCTATAGGTTCAGAATTGGGAGGAGGACTTATCCAACAGTCTACTTGGTATTTGAGAATATATAGGGCACAAACAGGTGCTCAAGTGTACTCTCAAACCGTAAATGGCCCATCAACCAATGTTTATGTGAACAACTATGTGAATGGGCTATATATCGTGACTGCCATATATAACGGCAACACCTATCATGCAAAGGTATATGTTAATCATTAAAAAAAAGAGGTTGATGCTTGTAAATGTCAAAAAGATTTTATACTTTTGCAGCATCAACCTTTTAATAATTGATATATGAAACAGAGAATATTGTTTATATCTTTGGGTCTTCTAACTGTTGTCTTTAGCATGGCACAGATTGGAATGTCGCTAAATCAAGGCCGCATCCACGATGCTAAGGTATCTGGCGATATGCTGTTCGTGGCTACTGATAATGGTATCTTTGCATACGATTTGAAAGAGCAGGATGCAGAGTGGAAACCATATGCCTTCAACGGCATGAGGATTCTGCGCTTTGTCAAGTCAGGTCAGAAGATGATGGCCGACTACTTCCCCGAACAGCCACAGGGAGAATACAAACAGCAGTTGCTCTTTTCGGAAGACTATGGAAAGACATTTAACGATATAACTCCTACTGATGCCATCTTTGACCCACAAGGCAGCCGTGCATTTGAATTCTGGCAGATTCCTGATTCCCCAGACCATTTTTTTCTTGATATTCATGGTCATAACAGGACGTGGACTGAGACGAAGGACTTTGGCGTGACATGGAATGACGCAAATACAGGTGACGGTAACCATGGACTGTTTGCCATAGACCCAAACGATGTCACACATATTCTGGTTTACGGTCCACCACCAGGGTCGGATGTATACGGGGCATATATTTATGAAACAACCGACAATTTGCAGACTCTTACCAGAATAACAGTTGAAAGTGAATACGCAAGCTTCATGTCAATGGTATTCTATCCTGCCAACAGCCAGATATTGCTGGCAACAACAAATGGAGGAATTGTAAAGTCAACCGATTGTGGTCGCTCATGGAAACGTGTTGACAACAAGGAAGAAAAATGGTATTATTGGTGTAATCAGGTATTGTTCGATTCGCAACACCCTCAAGTAGCTTATGCTGTCAGAAGTGAGGATATTGGGGGAGGCCTACACGCATGGGAGATTTATCGCTCTGAAGATGTTGGCGAGACATGGGAAACATTCTACCCACCAAGTTTCCACTTACAGGGCTGTGTTGTTAAAATGTTCCTCTACGATAACGAGCTTGTCATCGTAAGCGAGTGGGGCAGCATATGCCGTGTTCCCACGAATGGTATTCCTGCTACAATTACGATGCAAAAGCAATATACAGCGACACATTCGAACTATGTCTTCGACCTCCAAGGCCGCAGGCTAGAATCTCAGCCAGAAAAGGGCATCTACATCCAGAACGGTAAAAAGGTCGTGGTGAAGTGAGCGCAACTATTCTCCCTCCTTAGAAAGGAGGGGTTAGGGGTGGCTGAGAAATCAGTGAAACTTGGGGA
>CADBSN010000009.1 GCA_902797255.1 uncultured Bacteroidales bacterium
AGTACTTAAATATTCCCCACGGAAACGGTCATTATTTGGCAGATTAAGCAAAATACACTAACTTTGCTGCCGCTTTTATGACCAATCCTAGTTGGTTTGAAAGTGAAACAGGTCTCTGTCAAGTTCCTACGCTATCAGGAGACCCGTTCCGTGTGGCGCCCTGCGATATTCCCCAATATCCAGGGCCTTTTTTCATGGTTCAGCTATATCATTTTTCTTATCTTTGTTTTTGTTTGTACGTTGCTTCATAAAATACACCTGACCCTGTAGGTCACTGTCAAGAGAGGGCTGGCGGACCAGATCGAACATGATATTCCCATTTTCGTAGTTGTACCCCAGCGTATCGAACATCACTTTAGTGGGTATGTAGTAATATCCACTCGAAATTCTTATCTCGAAGGCATCCTCACTACCTACACTATTAATAATAAGGTATAAGGACTTCGTTTCATCGTCTTGCGCAAATCTTGCATACTTTCCAGACTCAAAACCCAGTGCTGTGGCAGTCTCGGCGGTAAATCCGAGCCTTCCTGATGCCTGGATGGTTGCTTTCAGCTTTACTGCGAATTGTTTCGCGCTTAATATCTTTAATGCCATATTCAAATTATTTGGTTGCAAAGATACAAAACAAATCACAAATGCCAAAGGAATTCGATAGGAAAAGTTGTTAATAAAACTTAATTGATAAACCGCGGATAGCCGCACGCATTTATAAATTTGTAAAAAGACACAAAAACGAGAGCGAAAGGAGAGGAGAATTAAAACATAATAAGGATTAGAATATCCCATTCCTTTCGCAAGAAATGGGATGTTATTAATCTTGGAAACTATTTTACTCGTTATTCCCTAAGAAGGCGATACGCTTCAGCGGTAGCATGTTCTTGTCATCATCAGACATCTTATCGTAATACTCCTGCCACATATCAATAAACTCATCACCATCTATCAGGCGGATGAATTCACGCGAACTGGTGCTGGTATTACGGGCATCAGATGAAAAAGTGCCACTGGTCACAAAAAGGGCAATGTCTCCAGCCCGAAGGACACCTAATAGAGCACGGATGTCTGAAGCTCCAATGGCAGTATCAGGCTTATGCTTTACTTGTACTTTGATGCGAGGAGTCTTTGCGCCCAGAGGATCTAAGTAGGCAATGATATCAATACCGCCGTCCTTTCCTTTGGGAGCAATAAACGGAGTGTGATAGTCCATTGCGCGCAACAATGCTGCTACCATATCCTGAAACTCATACGGACTTTTCGACACAATGAATTGTCTGATTCCTTCACGAGCGTCTGACTCCAGCAAGTCAAGGTTCATGGCATTGTCTTTCTCAGCTGTCTCATCGTCAGGTTCCTCTTCGGGCTTTTCATCCTTGGGATTCAACCGCCGCCATTCGTGATAGGCATCGTTGGCGATGTTCATTACTTCCTCAGGGCTCTTTTTCAAGATAGCTTCACCCTCAGGAGTCAAGTACCAGTTGCCGTTCTTCTTGACGATGAAGCCTGCCTTCTGATAGTCGATGGAATAGAACTGGAAGCTGTTCGTCCAACGGATATATTTCATCTTCCCTGCCGGTTCTTTCTCCCAGTCCGTCAGTTCCACGTTCTCATTTACGAATGGGTATAGTTCCTTGGCAGGCATACTACCGCCACGGCGACTCATCTCCTTCATCACTGCATACAGCGTTTTGGTAGCGCAGGCTTTCGTCCTGCTGAACTTTTCTTTTGCCATATCTCATTTGTAATTAAAACAACGGTATTTCTGTGTTAATGACTGGCTTGGGTTCTTTGCCCCAATAAATTGCACAATAGTATTGTCCTACGAAATCACGAAAGAATGCATCGTTCTGCTCTTGAGATAGACAAAGATCTCTTTCTTCATATTGCTTACAATACAACTCTGCAAGGTGGAGAATTGTTAAAAAGTCAACTTTCTGTTTATTCTTTCCCATAGGTCATTATTTCTTTGTCAATCCTTGATAGAGTTTGAATAGTTCGCTCACTAAAGAAGCCTCAGATTTAGCATTTATTATAGTGGTATCAAAACCGTATGCTTGCATAACAGCGTGGTCGTTTTCTTTGTGGGCTCTGCGTAATTCTGGCGGCATTGTCACATCATCATAGAGGTCGGCTAAAGATGACTCGGAATACTTAGCACGAGCATTAAGAATGGCTTGAGCGGTTTGCTCAATCTTGGACTTTTGCTCGTCTGTTGGTGATGGCCAAGGGAAGTTGTTATATACAAGCGTACTTGAATAGCGATAGTCACTCTTCATACGTCCACAAACAACTCTCATCCATGCGTTGTGAACATTTGATGTCAAAACACCAAAATGATAGAGTGTTGCATCTGGTATGATAATGGTATCACCTGCAATCACATTAGCGGGAAGGAAGCCAATTGGCAGATATCGGCGACTTTCCGAAGATGTACGGGGGAATAGAATATAGTTAGTCGATGGCTGTCTGTCTTCTGCAAACAGATGAGGAATGTCTGCCCTCCGTTGGGTCTGTTGCTTCTTACTGCTTAGACGGAACTCACGAACTGCAGCAACTCTTGATTTGACGAGTGGCATTGCTCGTAATTCAGATGGTGGACAGTTCTTCAGCCAAAGACAATAGCGTTCTTTTGCGTTAATGAACTCCAATGGGCCTATGAATGGTCGGATATAATTCTTTGCAGAGGGTTCTTTTTCAAGAAATTCTTCTAATTCATCAGCTTGTATTACTAGATTGCCTCCATCCGTAGGGAAAGAACCTACAGCGGACTTTGGTACATTGCAAATGGGATCATGCCTATCATCTATAATAACAGACGGAGCGTCAAGCAAATAGGGATTTATATTGCTGGCAAGAATAGGAGCCTTCTTGTTATAGAAAATCTTCTTTTCATTATTATCGATATAGCTGAAGCCTATAATGACACAATGTACAGCAGCACTATCATTTGACTCACTAAGCCACTTGAATGAAGGGTAGGCAAAGTTAATCTTAATACCTTTACTTAACAAGTATGTCCATAGCGGGGGAACTGCGATACCCTGACAGACAGAGTTTGTTGAAACCAAAGCAGTTTTGCATTTTGTTCCGCGCATAAGATCTGCACACTTTTTGTACCATGATGCTACATAGTCAAGGTTTCCGTAGTTCTTTACATTGCTGAATACCAGCTTCATGTCTTCCTTTTGCCGCTCCGACTGGAAACTTTTTCCTACAAACGGCGGGTTGCCTATGATGTAGTCGTATCTGACTCTGTATCTAGTGCTGGGCTTTGGGCCACGCTTCACGTCGGAAGTAACAAGGTTTATCTCTTCGTATTCAGCAGTAGGCTCGCTGGCCATCATTGGCTCATCCTCGAAAATCACGTATGCGTTTTTGGCATAAATCGTAGGAATGCCAGACGGTATTTCTATCACATCCCAGTCCATTCTCAGCGCATTGCCCTCACGAATGTTGAAATAGGACTTCAGCGGCAGGAAATCGATGTCCTGATGGATAATCTTTTCTGTCTCTGCCAGCATTTGGGCCTCGGAAATCCAAAGGGCAGTTGTGGCGACAGTAACGGCAAAGTCGTTAATCTCGATGCCATAGA
>CADBSN010000010.1 GCA_902797255.1 uncultured Bacteroidales bacterium
CATCAATATCATTGTCAGTTTCTTCATATCCTTTAGTGTTCTTTTTTTATTCATAATTCAGCAAATCACACGATGGCTTCACAAATAATCTTGTCGCCAACGGCCACATCACGTATACCTGGCTGCTTGTTCTTATTAAAACAGAAGCTAACGAGATAGCCTTGTTGCACGTTAAAGAAGTCCAGATACTCCTTCAACTGCTGTTCCCCACGCTCGTTATAACTATTACCACGCCATATCTTCAGTTCTACTACAAACTGCTGACCACGGTAGTCTACAACTAAGTCACTACGGGTGAGATTGCGCGTTTCTGGCTCTATGTAGTAGTTGCCAACACCATTGATGATGGGACGCAGATAAGTAAGGAATATCTTTCGCCCCCATGACTCTACAAACTTATCGTCATACTCAGGGCGGTAAATCTCATTGAAGTGTACAGAGAAACGTTCTATCAGATGACGCATGTCCAAATGACCATCGTGGACAAACTGGTTCTTGTCCAACTGGGCCTGAGAATTCATAGCGGAGCCATTCTCTTCTCCAACAAAAAGATTATACAGTCGGGTCTCCATCAGACGACATGTAACAGCAACTGTTCCATTCTCGTTTTTGATGAAGCTGAACATACTGGCAATCTGCATATAAACCTCATCCGTGGAGAAGGCGATCTTTTTACCCGAGAAAAGAATGTCCTTGAGCAAATCACGCAACTTGGGAAACTCATCGAGTTTCTTCATCATGTCATCAAATAACGTGTTACGCTCTATCAGAATATCATGAACTGCCTGTAGTACACCATCCTTGTCCCATGTATAGCCATTCTCGTCAATAATCTGACAGAGACGGCTCACGAGGAAAGGATAGCCGGAAGTATAGTCATAGATGAGTTGGGCCATCCGTTGTGTATCAAACTGCATGTCATGATCCAGCATGTAACAGGAAAGCATTTCAGCTATACCATCAGCATGAAGACTCATGTCAACATTGAAAGGGGCAGCAATATTCCAAGGTGAGTTATATTGGTGTTGTTCCTCTGGTCGCATCTTCAACTTCAGGTTCTTGATGTCATAGACGCCGGCAAGGATTACCGACTGAAAGGTTGGAACCATATTTCGCATGAGATACATCTCACGCAGCAAGCCCAAGAACTTTATAAACTGCGGATAGTTGCCAGCAGCATCAACTTCATCGATGAGAAGAACCACACGGTCAGTAGAGCATAGTGTTGCGATTAACTGTGTATACTCCTTGGTGCTCGTCTGCTTTTGTTCGTGGCCAACAGCCTTATGTAACAATTGTACAGAGGAATCAGACAGGTTTCTGATGGAAGTCCAATGAAGCGGAAACTCCATTTTTTCAAGCGAAGCATAGAGCAAGGTCTCCAGACTTTCAAAAGCACTATCTGGCAAAGACTCGAAACTGATGGAGAAAACGGCATACCCTTTGTCCGACAGATGCTTTTGAAGAAAGCTAAGTGTCGTGGTCTTACCATATTGGCGACCACGGTTGATGGCAAAATACATCCCATCCTCCACCATTTTGGCAGCGGCATTAACCTGCCGATCAATAGGCACCATATAGTGCTGGTCGGCAATCATTAACCCTGTCGTGTTAAAACGTTTCATCTTATGACACACATAATGCCTTGCAAAGGTAGTGCAAATCGAGCGAAATGCAAAATAAATTAATATTTATTTTCATTTTGTCCTCACATGACCACCTCGGCGGATGCGTTTGGCCAAATGACCCGTTTCGTCGTAAATGGACACTTGTTCAAGTACGCAATCATCGGTAAAAGGACGTGAGATGCGTCCTTGACGGCTTTGCTGACGATGCCCGACGGGCATATATTTGCAGGCGATACCCGTGACATGATTCTGCACACTGAACTCCTCGGGATTGTCAACACAGACACTGCGGATGCTCAGATAGAATTTCCCCAGTGCCCCCAGATTGACGACGTTACCCATCTTCAGGCTTCTTTCCACCACTTTTTCCATGGCTATGATAACCGCATGGACGTCTGCTCTTGATACCGAACAGCTATAGCCCACCTGACGTGCGATGTCGTCCAAGGACATCTCCGAACCGCGCAATGTGTGCGCATACCACTTGCCATACGACTTATTGCTTTTAATCTTGTTCTGTCGCAATGTAAAACGTAAGCTCATAATTCTTTATTTGATACTTGTTAATAACTTTGTTCTTGCTCCCGCGCATCAGAGAATAGTCCCATCAGAACCTAAAAATAGCCTCATTAGCGTGGACAAAGTTACGAATTATCTTTGACATAACAAGCGTTGTTCTTGCCAAATATTATCATCGTCTATGACATTTAACTTATTTTACATTACAATATCAATTATTTTGCTGCGCAATATCATTTATATTGCTTTGTAAAATAAATGATATTCCAAAGAAGGAAATAATTGTTGGCATAAAAAGGGCCACTCCTTGTCATAAGCAGCAATGGCATTCGACATAGTAAAGGCAGGCTTTTTTACTAACAAAAGAGCATAAAAAAAGTAATCGGGAGAACCGTGTGGCTCTCCCGATTGATATAGTGGATGTAA
>CADBSN010000011.1 GCA_902797255.1 uncultured Bacteroidales bacterium
CCCCCTCTAGGGGGAGGATTAAAAGTGGATGTTTTCTTTTTGAACTCTTGAACTTTGAACTTTTCATCCCCCAAAGGTTATGGTTATCGTTAAGGTTAATAAAATTTTTTAGCGAAGCGGTGTTTTTGCTTTCATTGATTTCGAAGCACGATGTGCTGCGTGTGATGCTGGTGATGCCTGATGGAAGTTTACTTACAATCACGCAGCATCAGCAGCAGACGTGAATCTTATTAAAGATTGAAATCAATGAAAGGGTTTTTTGATGTTTTTGTTAAAGAATACACCACTTTACACAAAGGCTCTAGACCCTAGACAGCACAAGCAGAGTTGCAAGTGTGCGTTCATTATGGAAATAATTGATGAATCGTTGTATGATTTCCGATTCTTTTTCGTACCTTTGCCGCGAATTTAGGAAGGTACCTTGTAAAAACCGCTTCATAAGCATGCTTTTGTATCATTTCATAGCACTTTTGGTGGTGATTGTGTGGGGATCGACATTTGTCTTCACGAAACTGCTGCTGATGGCAGGACTGTCGGCTGCAGAGATCTTCACGCTGCGATTCATCATTGCCTACATCATGTTGCTGGGATTCGACCTCACGCGTAAGTCGTTCAGGCTGATGGCTGCCTCGTTGAAGGACGAGCTGCTGATGCTGGGCCTCGGAGTGGTGGGAGGCTCATTATATTTCCTGACAGAGAACGGCTCGATGATCTATACAACGACGACCAACACATCACTCATCGTGTGTATGTGTCCGCTGTTTGCAACAGCTTTCATCGCCCCATTCTACAAGACGGAGCGGTTGCATGGTGTACAAATCGCAGGAACGCTGATGGCTGCTGTAGGAGTGGTGATTGTGGTACTCAACGGTCAGTTCGTACTCCATCTATCGCCTTTAGGCGACTCGCTGGCATTCGCAGCCTGCCTGTGTTGGGCCGTTTATTCGCTGTTGATGATTCCTGCCAGCAAACGATACGACACGGTGTTTATCACACGAAAGGTATTTTTCTACGGGTTGGTTTCGATGATTCCCTACTACCTCGTGCAACCTTCATGGCCCTCGATGGATGTGCTGTTACGGCCCGAAATCATAGGCAACCTGCTGTTTCTGGGTTGCATTGCCTCGATGCTATGCTTTCTGGCGTGGAACTGGGTCATCAAAAAGCTAGGGGCCGTCATCGCCACAAACTATGTGTACTTCAACCCCATAGTAACCGTGTTGTTTGCATGGGTCATACTTGCGGAGCACATCACGGTATTCTTCCTCATAGGAAGTACGCTCATCCTCATTGGCATGTTTCTTGCGAGCAAGAAGCATGGGATTCACCCAGTATCTGATTGACATCAGACTCAACTGCCTGTAACTTCTGCTTGCAGAATTCAACCAGTTCTTTCGCCTGCTTCAGTTTGGATGCAAGCTGATCGACATCGAGTTCACCGGAAGAGATGGTTCGTGAGATCTCTTCTAGTTGCTTCATTGCTTCTTTATAAAGACCCCCTCCCCGCTCCCCCTCTAAGGGGAAAGTGGACACCATCAACGGGTTTTCGTTTTTATTTTTCTCCATCTTATCCTATTATTAAATAATACATATAACTTTTTCCGAGGGTGGGGCTTATTTTATTATTGCTTTTGTGACTCCTTGTTCCATCGTGATTTCCACCTCATCACCAGGATGTAGCAGAGACGCATCACGAACGGCTCGTCCATCCTTCCGCACCACACTATACCCCAACCGATAGATACGCACAGGATCGGCAGCATCGAGTTGGGCTGTCACCAGTTCGAGCTGATGACGCTGACGGTCGAGGAGGGCACGAACAGTGTTCTGGAGTTCGCTGAAGGTGTTGTCAAGCCGATGCAGATGGTTGGTTTTGTAAAGCTCCCAGAGCGAAGGAATACGTCCTGTGACTCGCTCCAACCGCATCTGCTGCTGATGCAGCAACTGCAGAGTTCCTTCTATGATAGCTGCCTTGAGGGTATCGATGCGCTGGAGCTGTTCCACTCCCAGACGAATAAGGAATTCGGCAGCTGCCGTAGGGGTCTTCACACGGGTGTGACTGACGATATCGAGTACAGTATCATCGCGTTCATGTCCTATACCTGTGATGATAGGAAGTGGGAACTGAGCTACATTCTCTGCCAATGCAAGGGTGTCGAAACCCGTGAGATCGGAAGTGGCACCGCCTCCTCGGATGATGACCACCACATCCCAGCGATCCATCTCTGCGGCTATCTGGTTCAAAGCCTCGATGATGGTGGGTTCCACACGTTCGCCCTGCATGACAGCAGGAAAGAGCTGGACGGTAAATGCCAACCCGTAATCGTTCTGAAGCAATTGGTTTTGGAAGTCGCCCCACCCTGCAGCACTCTCTGAAGAGATGACTGCGATACGTTGCACAGGCACAGGGAGTTCGAGTTCTTTGTTAAGGTTGATGACCCCCTCTTCCTCCAACTGACGCAGAATCTCCTGACGTCTGCGAGCGATATCGCCAAGGGTAAACGTAGGATTGATGTCCACCACATTGAGCGAATAACCGTAAACTTCATGGAAATTGACCTCTACCTGCACCATGACCTGCATACCAGGACTGAGCGGCTGACCCGTGGTCTGTTCGAAATAAGGGCGGATGAGCACCCATCTGTTGGCCCATATCTGTCCCTTCGCCTTCGCTATGAAGGTGTTTCCTCCCTCTGCCTTCTGCACAAACTCCACATAGCAATGCGGCCCACGAGTAGCCACACTGCTGAGTTCTGCTTGTATCCAAACAGGCTCGCATAGTGTGTCTTCGAGGACAGAGCGTACCTGCAGATTGAGTTCATAGAGGGAGTAGACCCCCTCTCCCCTTTGGGCATCCCCCTCTTTATGGGGAGACTGAAACGAAGCAAAGAGAGTATTCGGCATCTTACTTAATAAGTCAATCCAATCGTATAAGCCTTAAAGAAGTCAGGGATACCATAGCCGTAGAGTTCGTCTGGCGTTTCGGCTTTATTTCCACTCTTACGGACGAGTTCTATGATTTGATAAGCATTGAGGTTGGGCAGCGCCTGCCACAGACAAGCTACCATACCACAGAGGATAGGCGATGCAAACGAGGTACCTGCAGAATAAGTCACACTACCATTGGTGGAATAGACCGCTGAAGGCAGACCTATCGCCATCACATCGGGCTTAATGCGTCCATCTGCGGTATTACCTTGAGACGAGAAAGCAACACGCGAACCGTTGGGGTCAACGGCTCCAACAGTCAGCACATCGAAAGCATCAGCTGGAGCGGTTATCTTCTTCCATGGGTCATTTCCCGAATTGCCTGCGCTGCAGCAGAGAACCATACCCTTCGATGCCAACATCGAAGCCGACTTCGAACAGATATGTGTACGTCCGTCCAGCGATTCATGACCCAGGTTGTCGGCTTTGTTGTCGAAGTCATAATAGCCCAACGAAGTATTGATGACATCCACGCCTACGCTATCGGCAAACTCTACAGCTGCCGACCAGTTGTCTTCCTCGATAAGCTGCTCGCTGTCTCCGTCCTCTGAGCGGATGAGCCAGAAGCTCGCTTCAGGAGCCGTACCAATCATATAATTAGGGATGTTGGCACCCATGCATGAGAGCACCATCATTCCGTGGCTCTCTGTAGCATAGAACTCATCAGCAGGATTGGTAAAGTCTTTCGTTCCCAGAATCTTCGTATTCTCAAAACCACGGATGACATCTGCATTGAAGAAACCACCATCGATGACCGCTATGGTCATACCTTGACCACGGAAACCTGCACCATGAAGGGCAATACCGTTCAACTGGTTGATTTGATCGAAAGCCATTGAGCCATAAGTGACTCCTTCCGTCAGTCCGAATCCCTTGCCGACTCTGTCCTTACGCTCCGGACCAGGCTGCTGGGTTGGTTTGGTGTATTGAGCCACACGGCGTGTGCCTGATACGAAAGGTAGCTGAGCAATACGACCGATAACAGATGTATCCGTACAGCTCACCACAACCGTGTTGTTCCACTTACTGGTATGCGCTATTTTCACGCCCAAATTACGTATCTGGTTGACGTATGTCGCACAAACAGGGATATCTGTCTCATCGATCTTGATACCTTGACGACTGCGTCGTTCGAGGGCTTTCTGAGAGAGGAAAGCCTCAGGATGACGGATTGAAAACTCAGACTGCTTCTTGTCAGTCAAGTACACCCTATATTTATAATAAGGCGTAAACGCTTGCGAAAAAGCCTGCATGCTAATCGCCAGCAAAACACAAGTTAATAGTTTCTTCATAATTTTGGTTGTTTGCCTTTTAATATATGTTCAAAATTATCGTATGATTGTTCGATGTAACTCAGCTCGTAGGGTTCGATCTGCAAGGAGAACGTGCTCTTGATATCGTTCAAATCGAAATAACTCCGAAGCAGACTCGCCATATTGAACGACATATCATCGTTCTTCTTCATGATGGCCAGACAGGCAGCACGCAACAAGGGTTGGTTGTCGGCGGCCCGACGCAACACGTTGAACAGGGCGTAATAGGCATACGGAGTGGATTCCTTCACCAACACCGCCACACATTCACGCTCGTCGTGGAACTCAAACAGACGCAGGAAGTCTTCAATCTGACGGGCTGATGTCAACAGCGGAATGGCCATTCTGACTATCTTGGCGACAGATTCAGGAGAGTTGGTCTGTAACCATTGTGCCACCTCATGAGCATCCTTACAACTCACATCAAGCGTTCCCGCTTTAGCCAAACCACTCACCGCCAGGATACACGGGAGGAAAGCCTGCCTGCGATACTGCAGGAGGTGCAGATAGGCCTCCCAGAACTCCTCGTTCGTCAACTGTGGCATCACTCGCTCACGCACTACAGTTTCCGTCTTACGGAATTCCGCATTGGAAGCCGATTGGAAAAGATGCGTAAGCCCTTCCCAGTCTTTCGAACGAACCAACGTGAGTATGACATCTGCTTTTATCATGAGTTGAAAGGTTGTAAATATACCGTTGAAGAGTTAGCGAGTCAACATAAACTTACAGCTGATACCGAAATCAGCGGTTGTCGTAGGATATGAGGTCGCTGATACAAGTGGCACATTCTTCTGCCAATCGAGGTATCCGCTGACAGTCAGCAGTCGGCTGAAGGTGTAGTCGGCAGTCAACGAAAACTTGTATGCCGTACTTCCGTTCGTAGCCGTAGCTACCTGTGTCTGGATATTGCGGTTCAATGCATTCTGCATACGATAGGAGAAGTTGAATGTCAGGTTCAGATCGTGACTCACACCTCCCACACGAGTATTCGATGTAGTGGTCTTCGACTTATCATCTGCATTTTTCTTTGAGCTCTTCTTTTTCGACTTCGGCTCACCCGACTGGATGCGTTTTGCACCAAAGAGGTTCAGGTCCTTTACCTTATAGCTCATTCCCACCACGATGTCGTTTGAATAGTTCTCAGTCAAAGCCACTGAAGTAAGACTGAGGTTCAGCATACGGTTCTTCTTGTACTCCAGTTTTGCTGTCATACCGTTATTGAATGTCATATCCACACCAATCAGCGGAGAGAACGACTCGTTGATTGATACCGTACTGATGTTGTACATGCTACTTGGGATAGGATTGCCAGAAGTGACATCAAGGATGAATCCCATATCGTTCATGATACCCATATAGTTTGTGAATGAGTTATACGCACCCACCGCATATACACTCTTGTATGCATGGTTGATATTGAAGCTCTTGAAATGCTTTGCAAACCAACTGAGCTTGGAGAGGCCGGAATAAGAGAACGACCAGTTTGGCAACATCTTCAGGAAGGATGGGAAGATGTCCAAACTGCAGTTCGAAGCTTTCTTGCCTGTATAAGCAGCCAGGAACGCAGGTATCATCACATCGGCAGAGTACTTGTCCACACTTCCGTTCTCAGGGTTGTAAGCCTTTCCTTCAAATTCCGCACCTGTTCCTACAGGATAAGTCATCCCTTGATACTTCTGCTCCAAACGGGCTTTCACGATATCCAGATTCTTCAAGAACTCATTGAACGGTTCTGAGTTGTAGTTGTTGTTGATATTTCCACTACTTGCAAATGCCGTCTTAGCCGTAATGACAGTCATGTTGAAACTACCGCTCTGGGTGGTTGGCATACCTGCATACATGAACTGTACGCTCTTCGACTTGTTCATGTTACGTGATGCAGACAAGTCAATCTTCAAATCGCGAAGCGGTTCGAGCGTAGCCCTAACCTGCAGGTCTTCTGTCGCGTTCGTCGATACAGGGGTCGTGATATTCGAGTCGTTATCCATCAACCATCCGTTGCGAACAGCCTTCTGTACGAAATCATCTCCTACCATACCAAACGCAAAGTCCAAACCAGGAGAGAGAACACCATTCACAGACTTCTGTCCGAACGCATCTCCGATTTCGTTTCGGAGTCCGGGAAGAGCCATCGCATAGGCGTTACGATAGGTCACGTTGATATTACGAACCATCATCAAACCACGCGCTACGGTCTGCAGGGTCTTGTACCATCCCTTATCGTCAATCGGGTCTTTGGCTGTTACGGTAATCTTCACAGGGATGGTGTCACGATTCTTCACACGGATAGTGTTTTCGTCCACCTTCTTATATTTCAGGTTATAGGTCTTGCCTTCTTTGGTAGTTGCCTTCACAATCAGTCGTTTCGACTTCTGACCATGTGCCACATCTGTGAATGAGGTGTCGTTCAGCGTCACTTCCTTCGAGAAGTTCTTTTTGCTGGAATTTGCAGATTTGTTCTTATCGGTTGATGCATTCTTGTCGGCAGCAGCATTTTTATCGGCTGGCGCATTCTTGTCGGCAGCAGCATTCTTCGGAGTTGTCGCAGCATTCTTCGGAGTCGTTGTGGTCTTGGCCGTTGTTTTCTTGTTACTTCCAGAGAAACGTTTGTTCGCATCATCGAGGAACTTCCATTTCTTGTACAATGTCTCCATATTCACCCTTGCATTGATGTTGATTGTACGTTGCATGTTAGCCGTATGTCCGAGGGATGTCCCGTCCTCAAGTTCTGTTCCGCGGTTCCATCCGTATGTGCTAGCATAGCTTCCGTCGACTGACAACCAATCAAATACCGGTATCTTGTCGAGCGGCACCTTATACGAACCATTGAACGAAGAAGCATAGGTGAGCGGACGTCCGAAATGTGCGAGACTAGTCTTCACGGAGTCTTTCCAAGCCTCATAGGCATCAGGGTATAAATCCTTATTGATGACGGTATATGGTTCTTCAATCTCTGCATGTGTAGCTGAGGCATATTGCAATGAGAGCGACTTGAAAATATCCCAACGCAACGAGAGCTGACGGTTCCAAAGGAATTGCTCGGAGAAGGTGATAGGCAACTGCACACCATAATCTATATCGCGTTCCTGCAGCTCGTAGTAGTTACGTGTGATGTCAGTATTGAACGACACACTCTGTGGCAGGTAGTTCAGGTTCTGAGCCTTGATGATATCCAACCACTTCGACTTGCCTTTCAGGTTCTTGAATGGTTCCCAAGTTTTGTATTTCGGCGCATAAGCATAACTCATGTTGAACTTCCAGTTCTCATCGTTCTCATACACGATGGTCTGTCCGGTCTTGTATCGCTGGTTGTATGAGTAGCTGAATGCGAAGTTCGATGGGTCAAACGGCATCGGAACACGACTTGAATACGTCGATTTCCAGTTGCTCAACGAGAAGTTCTTGTTCTTGACAATCGACTCTGTGAGACTGCTGAGAGAGTCACGCGCAGCTTTCGTCTCGCACTCATCAAGGGCATCCTTCAGCAACATATCGGTATCGAACGGATTGTACTTCGGCGATATCTTCTGATAAGAATATGAATAGTAGAGCGGCAGACTCATCTTCCATTTTTCGGGGAAGAATCGTCCCAAATCGAAGTTCGTAGTGAGGTTCCATTCGTAGAGGTTATCGTCACGACGGGTAGAGACCCCCTCTTCCAGGCCTCCATAGCCGGCAGTCTCCAAATGACCAGCCACGTTGATGGTTCCAAGGTCTGAGAGTTGGACACTCAGGTTACCCTGTGCAGCAATACCACCATCGTTGTTATAATCTTGCAGACGCAACTCGTTCACCCATACCTCAACCGATCCAGTGCTTCGTCCGTTGTTTCTCACACCAATCATCATGGTCTTCACCTCGCCCAACGACGGATTACCCATCACACTTATCTTGTTGTTCGGGTTACTTGGGTCGTACTCGTAATATAACTGGGTGAAGGTAGCCGTTCCAGCTGCTTTCGCTTTGTTACGGGCATGCTTGACAGATGTCAGGACCTCAAAGTCGATATCGAGCATGTTCTCCACAGGCCATACCGCCTCACATCCCTTCGTGGTGTAGGTGTCGTAGTGGCCTTCAGGAGTCAGTACCAGCGGAATCTCATATTCATAGTAGTTATTCTTGTAGTCGCTTCCCAGACGAATGAACATACTCATCTGATTGTCTTGTAGCTGATTATCGCCTTGCAAAGCATTCGCATGAACGAACATCTGCATGTGCTTATACTTACGCAGGTCTTTCGAGATATTCTTATATACCGCACGAGCGTCACCAGGTGACAGGTTTTCTACGAGGATTGACAAAGCCTGCTCGTTAGCTTGAGCCAACTGAGGTTCGTTAGGGTCAACCACACGTGTCACGCCTGGAGGCAGTACGTAGTTCACAGGGGACTTGTCGTTGTTTTCCTCGATATTGACAGCCGAGGTAAGCAGCGAACCGCTCACACTTGGTTTCGCACCAGTGAAGAGAGGTTTCGAATAGTTACGCCATTCGCCCTTCACCAAATCGAACGAAGCAAAACGCAGTACGATTGGCTCTTCGAAATCAGTCAGATACACGCGCATGAATCGAATACTGCTCATGTCGCTGATACTTCCCTCCTTACGCTCGTAGTCTTCGAGCGGAATACGGAACTGGTACCATGTAGCTTCTTCTGTCTTGCCGTTTCTCAACTTCACATTGGTCTTCCGCTCATCGATGATGAAATTACGTCCAATTACCAAGTCCTCAGGTCGGATGCTTACCCTATACTGATAGTAGTTCTCATATTCGTTCATCGTATAGTCTTGGTTGGCATCTTCTACATCTGGGGTAGTCTTATAGGCTGTACTATACGACTCAGAGCTTTCACTTGTATTAGGTGAATTGCCTTCAGGACTGTTGATGAGCTTATAGCGATCCAGAATCGATGTTCTACGGCTATCGAAATCCGAACCTCGGAAGTAATGGTAGTCGTCTCCTGCAGGGTCGTTACAGATAGAATCGTACACTTCCTGACGAACCTTACCTTTCAAGGCTGTCAGGTAATCAGCATAAGCGCCATAGGTACGTTCCTCTTCCGATGTGAGTCCATTCAGTCCCACATCCTGCTTCTGACGTGCTCCGCTTTCGTTACTGAACGAATAGACTACACTCTTCTCGTTAGGTACCCTACCCCATACGGTCTCCAGATACGATGATGCACCACTGACAGACATACCACTCTCGTAGTATTTCTTTCCGTCTTTCAACACATCCTCGCTCACTTCTCCCAAGTTCAGATAGAAGTCACCTCCGTAGCGCTTTCCGTCTGCTTTGTCGCGGGTATAGATGAATGGGTCGAGCATCCAGAACTCTACGTACTGGATGTTGCTTGACTCGAAATTGCTGACATCGATCTTACGGGTCATACCACCCCAACGCTTACGTGGGTTGTTCAGATGACCGTTCGCATCCACGTCGGTATCGAGGTTATACGGACCACGTTCGTTCGGATAGTACGCAAGGTTGAGAATCGAAAGGGTGTTCGCCTCGCCTTGGTTCACATCTTTATTCGGATAGACCTCACGGACATACACCTCACGGACATAGTGGTTCGACAGTTGATCCAAATCGCCCTTGATATGTCCAGGAGTCAGGGACGAGCTACGACGTGTGAACAATGGGTCAATGTAGTACCAAGCCAATCGTGCACGGTTGTATCCGTTCTTCACATCATTGCCCAAGGTAGCATAATCCAAGGTAGAAGGTGTAGAACTCAGCATCCATGCGGTTGGTGTTGCGTAATTATAACGTTGTTTGGTATTTTCAAAGTCATCGAGGTACGATGCGTTAGCCTGCACACCCTTTACCTTGCCTGCAATGAGTTGTGCGAACTCTCCGCTGAAGTTGATGCTCGAGGGCTGACTGGCCTCGATAAACGGCAGTTTGTCAACCAGATTCGTCAGCCACTGACTGTTTTGCTTCCAGTTGAGGTTCAAACCCCATATCATGTTGTTCAACGGTTCCGTACCCATCGACACCTTATTCGTCATCGGTTGTTCCGACAGTTTCATCCACGTACCTCCGAACTGCAAGTTCTTCGAGAAGTCATAGTTCCAGTTCACACCCAGCATCGTCTTTCTCATCAGCTGATAATCGGTCTGGCTCTCCAGACTTACGTTCACGTTCGTTCCTGCATCAATGATGCTTTGGTTGATGATGGTCACCTCGCCACGATCGTAATCCACCGTATAGTCTGTATTCTCGGTCAGGGTCACACCTCCTGCTGTCACAAGAACCGAACCTCGTGGGATGTCTGAACTACCCAACGATATCACATTCTGTGAAGAACCTTTGTACTCTCCCTGCATCGAGAACTTATTCTTCTCTGCTATCTGATTCGCAACGGTTTTAGTAGAGTCGTACAACTCATCGAAACAGTATTTTGCGGCCAATGCCTCATCTGCCAATTGGTCTCTGAGCCAATCGCCAAACGGTTCTACAACAGGGAAGATAATCTTCGCATGTTGTGTGTTGACAGTATAGCCGTCGATGAAGTCGAATCGTCCGTTCGGATTGGTTTTCATGTTATCGTCCAAGCGGTCGAGGTTCATCATCTTCAAAATGGTCGTCTGCTTGAAGTCACCCTCTGGGATATACGAGAGAGACACACCCGTGGTGTCACTGAGGTACTTGATGTCGAGTCTGAACTTATCGCGCTGCATCGACTGAGCATTCAGCGAGTACACGTTCTTCATCATCAGATCCCAGTTACCCATTTTCGGAGAGTTGCTGGTGTTTTTCAGCAGTTTCACAAACAGCGACTGGTCATTATCCTTGATGTCTGATGAGAATTCACCCACCTGATAAGTCTGTCCACCATACGTGTATTCATAGGCAATCGCCAATACACTGTTCACATTCAACTTATTATGAAGCGACACATAGCCCAGATGCTTGTTCAAGGTATATTCCGATGTCGACAACAGACGGGCGTTCTCCACCTTCTCATAATCGGCTCCACCTACCAGCAATTCGCTCAGCACCGTACTGGCCTGGTCCACATAGCGGGCCTTTGGATATTGTTCTACGATAGTCGAATAGAGGTTGTTCGCACTGTTTTGAGGAACCATCTGACCGATTCCTTGCCAATTCGGATTGCTGATTTTAGTACGTTCGCCCAAATCAACAAAACCAATGATGTCACGTGTGTTCTCTGTGATGCCAGATGTATTCGTCACCCAGATTTCCACACGATTGATAACCACACCCGATGTAATTGTTGGCAACGTAGAGCAGGCCTTATTGTAATTGTCGCGGAAATACTGAGCCAGGAAGAAGTGCATGTTCTCGTCGTAGTTACTGGCATCAATCATAAATGTGTCAATCTGAGCACCTCCACGAGAGGATACAGATGACGACTGCGACTTCTTCTGCGAGACGACCGTCTGCAAATTTAACTTTCCGAACTGCAAATCGGCACGGATACCAAACAAAGAATGAGCACCACGAACCAACGAGTTGTTCGTAGGGAAATCCACGTTACCTGCATCCAGATGCTTCACAATCTCATCTTCCTTACCTTCATAAGTCAGCGTCAGTTTCTTCGCGTCATAGTTGAATGTAGCGTCCGTACCATAACCTAAGTCGAAGTTCATCTTATCACCCACGCTGGCACTCACATGCAAGTCAACCGTCTCGTCGAAGTCGAAGTTCGTCTGCTTCCTGTTTCGTTCAGAAATCGAAGGATTGTCTGTGAATCGATAGTTGAAACCCGCCTTCAGGCCAGCACTTCCATTCGTACGGATTCTCACGCCACCAGGACCGAATATCTTCTCTGCAGGACCGAGGTCGAAATGCATGTCTGAGAAGTCGAACTTTTCCTTGCCTTTATGCACGAAGAGTGAGTCGTTACGCATCTTGAAATAGTCGTTCAGCAACTTGCGTGTGTTGTAGGTTGCATACTCCTCGGGCGTCATCAAGGTCGGTGTGCTGAGGAAATTATCACCCAATTTTGTACCTACCTTATACATTCCGCTCTTCTCGTCATACTCACCCACATCAAAGTTCAGGTTCTCCGGATCGACCAAGTCCAGCGAAGACTCCACCTGCGGTTCATTCGTCGGATTATCCGTCTTCTTCACCTTCACATGAGGAAGCGTATCCACAGGTATCTCCTGAACGGTTTCTTCCTTCATTTGCTGACTATCGTCTATGCTCCAGAGTTCCTGAATTTCAGAACTCCTATAAACGGCAGCGAAGCCCATCGCAAACACGATGAGCCACATTCCGATAGTTGCAGATATTTTATTCTTTGTTTTCAATTCCTTCAATTAATGTTCAATGGTCAAGAGGCAAGAGCCCCCTCGACTCTAGACTTCCCTACAGCATCTTCAATGCCAGTTTAATGACTCGTTCGATTGGCGCATCAGGCTCTTCTGCCAAAATGGTCTTCACCACTTTGCTGGTTGGTGCAGGAGGGAATCCCAACATCTTCAGCGCTTCCACAGCCTCGTCGTGTACCTCCTTGTTAAAGGCCACAGGAGCACTCCCCATAGAGGGTGAGTTGGAGGGGGTCTCTACCAGCGATGTAACCTTGTCTTTCAGTTCAAGTATGATTTTCTGAGCCGTTTTCTTGCCCAAACCCTTCACGGTAGCCAACAAACGGTCATTGTTTTCTGTGATGATGGCAGCGATCTCGGGAACAGAGAAAGACGAAAGCACCATACGAGCAGTATTGCCTCCAACGCCAGACACAGTCAGCAGCAGCAAGAACAAACTGCGTTCGCTACGGCTGGCAAAGCCATAAAGCACCCATGCATCCTCTCTAATTGCCTCGTGCACATAGAGTTTCGCCTCGGACTTTCCTTGGATAGCAGAAAAGGTATTCAAGGAAATATTCAACGCATAACCTACACCACCAGCGCACTCAATCACAGCTGTAGCTGGAGTCAATTCATCTATCTTACCTCTTACGAAATCAATCATTATTCCTATTTGTTTTTTTGTTTTATTATACATAATAACGTATTGTCTCCACTTTTATTGCCTCCACCATAAAGTTTTTTCATCAACCGAATGAGAAAAAATCCACTTCTCTGTAGATAATATAGTTTTTTCAAGTCCAACTCTATCAATTAATTGAAATCTAATCTGTATAATTACAACAACACAAGAAAATCTCAACCCATCAACATATTCTAGTCATAAGACGGAAAACTGATAAACTAAACTATCGAAAATACATTTCATATCGAACTCTATTTTCACTCTACTATATCTCTAATTTTATAACTAGAGAGGAACTAGAGAAGAACTAGAGAAGAACTAGAGAAGAACTAGAGATATGATTGAGGAAAATATAAAGATTCTCTTTGAATTCTCTGAATTAATCATGATTACGGAATATCATTTTGTTTCGTAATCTTTTGGGGCTCACCTGCAAAACTCAGTGTCTTCTCTCCCCTAGAGGATTCCTGTCCCTCGATGGTGGGGGAACCGAAAGGAAGGCGTAGCATTTTGCGCGAAGCGAATGTTCAAGGGTCATTGTTCAAGAGTCGAGGGACAAAATGAAAAAAATTTGCTTCTGAACTAAAAATAAATGCGATTTATTTTGTACTTCTCTCTGCTTTTGCTATCTTTGCACGCAAGAAAAAGAAATCGGTTAATGTCAGAGGGTCAAGAGATAAGTAAGATGCTTGTGCTGCCAAACGATGTGCAAGAGGTGGCGCAGTTGAACATGTTCGTCAAGGATGTGTGTTCAACCCTGAACATAAGTTCGGAGGTGACCACCAACGTGATATTGGCTGTTGAGGAAGCTGTGGTCAACGCCATGAACTATGCTTATCCAGAGGGAACACAGGGTGAGATACGCATCAAAGCCTATACACGTTCTGACCAATTGACTTTCGAGATTAGCGACAACGGCAAGCCTTTCGACCCTACCACAACCAATGATCCCGACCTAACTCTATCGACTGAGCAGCGTCCGATAGGTGGTCTGGGCATTTATCTGATGAAACTGAACATGGATGACATGAAATACCAGCGAGTGAATGGCTGTAATATCCTGTATTTGACTAAGAATCTGAAACCTACTAACTCATAATATCATCATGAAGACAACTTTTCGGACAAACGGCACCAACGTGATTATCTGTCTCGAAGGAAGCCTGGACACAGCCACATCTGCTCAGGCCTCTGCCGAGATCAACGCTCAACTGCCAGCATCTACCTCGCAATTGACGGTTGATGCCTCCCACCTGGAATATATTTCAAGTTCGGGCCTACGTATCCTGCTCTCGCTATCGAAGCGGTTTACAAACTTCCGTGTGACAGATGTACAGCCCCAAGTGTATGAAGTGCTTGAAACCACTGGTTTCACCAAAATCATGACCGTAGAACGCGCAAGGCGTCTGTTGAGTGTAGACGGTTGTCCTATGATAGGTATAGGTGGAGTGGGAAAGGTGTATCGATTGGATGGTGACACCATCATCAAGGTGTTTCGTGAGGGAACCACGATGGACGAGGTGAGTCGCGAGATTACGATGTCGAAAGAAGCCTTTGTGTTAGGCATGCCTACTGCCATCTCGTTCGATGTGGTCAAGGTGAAGCCAACAGCCGAAGGTGAGGCGGAGTGTTACGGTCTGGTGTACGAACTGCTGAAAGCAGATACCCTGAGTTACGTGATAAAATGTCACCCAGACCAGATTGATACTTTTGCTAGAAAATATGCCGAACTGTTCCGTCAAATTCATCAAATAGAAGTTCCTGCGAGTACAAATGTGCCATCAGCCATCGAGACGGAGCGACGACAGGTGGAGCATATCCGCCGTTATTTCTCTCAGGAAAACATTGACATGCTGCTCAGTATCATCGATAGCATCCCTGCGGGCAACAGACTCTTGCATCTGGATTTACAGACCAAGAATGCGATGGTCCAAGACGACGAATTAATGCTTATCGACATGGGTGAGGTGGGATACGGTCATCCCTTGCTTGATATGGGTCACGCTTACTCTTCGATGGTAAGTCTGGTGGGCGACTACGATACCATCATCGGTATGCCACGTGAGCTAGGAAAACGCTTATGGAATCTGGCCATCGACTACTACCTGGAAGATTTACCTGCTGACGTAGTTGCGGAACGAAAGGCTCAGATAGAAGTCGTATCATGTGTCAGGAACTTCAGCTGGCTGTCGCTGTCCGACTCTTTCCCTGAGGCAGTCGTTAATGAGTGTAAAGCATTGTTTGATGAACGTGTCACCAAACGCTACGATTATATTAAAGATGTGTGCAAGACCTTTGTGAATTGGACGTTATGAACAATTTGGAGAAACTGTACTCTTAAGATGGATTTCATCCGTTGCAAATTGAACAGCTGTGAGTCGATGGGTAACAAAGATGACGGTGGTGTCGGCATAGCGCTCACGAATGGCCATCAGTACAGCACGTTCGGTCTCGACATCGAGGGCAGAGGTAGCCTCATCGAGTAGCAGGATGCTACAGGGTCGAAGGATGGCCCTAGCAATCGCGACACGTTGTGCCTGTCCCTCCGACAGTCCTCCTCCACTTTCGCCACACTTGGTATCAAGTCCTCGCGGTAACTCACGCACAAAATCAGCCTGAGCGACATGCAAGGCATCGAACATCTGCTCCGTAGTAGCCTCAGGGTTTCCTATCCTCAGATTTTCACGTATGGTACCTGAGAACAATGTATTTCCTTGCGGCACATACGAAAATGCACGCAGAGGTGGTGCCTCGACCTCTCCCTCTTGTGGCGTAATGAGTCGTAGCATGATTCGCAACAGGGTGGTCTTCCCTGCTCCAGTCTCGCCCAATACAGCTGTAAACGAACCTGGCAGAAACTCATGAGAGAAATGGTCAAGTACTTTCTTACCTTCTTCGGAATATTGATAGCTAACATTGCGAAGCTTCACTACAGAAGAAGAGGTCGTGACAGGATCACTCTCCACAGTCGGTTCTACAGGTAGTTCTTCGAGTTCCATGAGTCGTTCGGAAGAAGCAAAACTATTAACCAGCGTAGGCAGGAGTCGTCCCATATCGAGCAAGGGGTGCTGGATGCGCCACACCAACTGGGTGAACGCCATAAGCATACCTACCGTGATGATACTTTGCTGTACCTGCACTAATCCATAGGCCAAGGCCGCAATGGCAGCTCCACGGAAACCGATAAAAACGATGGTGCGAGTGAGGATAGACAAGCGTGCTCGCTGTTTTGTCTGCCACTGTAGCAATTGCTGACGTCGTGCCAAACGACTGACCATCCGATCAGCCATCTCCATCACTTTGATGACCATCTTGTGCTGAATACTCTCCTGAATGGTTGACTGCAGGTCACTGTTGCTATCTTTCAACTTACGCACGATACGCCGCATCTTGCGGAAATAGAGTTTGCTCAGCAGCAGGAAAATCGGACAGCAGATGACGATGATGAGGGCCAAGGTGGAATCCATCAATAGCAGATACACAAACGATGCAACAAACTGTACAACTATAGTTACCAGGAAAGGCAATACTTCGGACATAAGGTTCACGATATCGTTGACATCTCCGAACAGACGGTTCAACATATCACCACTATGAAATCGCTCGATGCCACTCCACTTCCCCTTAAGGATGTGCTCAAAGAACTGACGCTGCATCATGTTCTGGGTACGGACTCCCAACACGGCCGCCAACCACGTGCGACTGATATTACAGAGAAACTCTGCCAGCATGATGCCCACATAGAAGACAACCATCCACAAGAGATGCCCCTCACGGTGGCCTGTAGCCACATCGGTCAACTGACGCAACTGTTCCACTCCCAACAAGCCTAGGCCCACCTGCAGGAGTCCTACCACCACATTGGCGATGGCCTGAGTACGACATCCTTTGTGATGGTTCCACAGCCATCGCAGGATTGCCCGAGTGGGATATTTCGTTTTGTTGAACTTCATAAGCGTTCTATGTTGTAGGGAGTTTTCGCTTTGTATAGCGTTATTCTACCACCCCAACCTGTTTCCATTCGTCAAGTATCTCTGCCACATCGGCTTTCGCCTCAGCCAAAGACACTTCGTATTCCTCACATAGTTGGGTAGCCAACTCTTCGACAGAGAACTCGCCCATTTCCTGTGCCTTTTTCCACAGCCATGCGGCAGTCTCGCTCAGCGAAAGCAACTTACCAAAATTAATAGCATCAAGTCCTTCACCGACTATCACTCTTTCGCCACACACTTCGCGTAGCACAAAACCGGATTTTATCTTCATCATATTATTTACTATTAGCCATTTACTATTTACCATTTATCTATTTTTTACATTGGTCTTTAGCCATCTACGAATGATGGCAAGCAGGTACCTCCTGATTGGCAACAACCAGAACCAAACCTTAGCTGCCCATCGCCGCCAGCTACAATACAGATCATGCTTCCGACCAGCAGCATCAACCACATGGGTAGCGATAGCTTTCACATCACTAATGGCACAATGTTCTGTACCTGCCACATTACCATCGCCCATGAGTGTCACCTGACCATCTTCGATGCGGATGATACGATGAACCACGTAGCGGTTGCCTTCAACCCACGCAAGAACCACATCGCCCACACGGGGGGAGACAGGTCGTTGCAGGATAACACTCTCACGACCTCCGATGATGAAAGGCAGCATACTCCAACCTTTTACGGGAAAGGTAACGCTGAAGCCCTCATTGGCCAGTCGGATGGCCTCTTGTATGATAATCATATCATTCATACCGAAATCGTCTCATTACAAATACATGCAGCAGCCTCATCAGGCAAGCAATCCAAATGCCATACGGGCACATAAGATACCAAGGCGTTCTCAGTCTGGTGCAACCCGTCCGCAACCGGCTCATCCCACCGCATTCCGCTGATGCTGGGAACAAGGGCCGCATAGGCTTGAATGCCACGAAGACGTTCAATCTTGTTGTAGGGAGCCTGGCTCAGCAACACAATTCCCTTCAACGGATAGCTCACACAACGATAGCAAGGAGTTTTTCCGCTCCAAGGCGAACCAAATACCCACGCCTGACCATTATCCATGATGCGCACCACAGGGTTGTCGTCGTTCACCAACTCCACCCCCTCGATATACTGCTGCCACAATCGTGCATGAGTACTCTTACCTGTTCCACTTTTGCCAAGAAACATGTAAGCACTATCTTTGAAGCTGACTGCCGCAGCATGAAAGAGAGCCGTTTGCAATCTCGCCGTAGCAAGCGCATAGAGCACCATCAGCGCATTATCAACAGCGAATTTCTGATAATCATCAGAAACGATGAGTCGTGAATGGAGATAGTCGGAAGAGCAAACGAGCCATCCTGCCGACTGATTGCCCCAACGAAATTCGAACACAGGTTCGTCTGCTGCGTTTCGTCCACAGATGATGACCTGCCCCTCATCATCCTGTCGGATTACCTCGGTGTAATCAGGTGCGGCTCCCCTATTGACACATAACGAGAAGACGACCTCGTCGGATGCCGAAGAAGAAAAGGGTGCGTAGTTGTCCATCAATGCGAATACCTCATCTTCTCCGCATACACTAAACACATGTTCTGCCACCTTATAGTAGTTTGTCATTTTTATTCTTAGGGGGAAAAGAGGTTGTCTATTTTCGTGTATCAGCTCCCCACATCATCTTCTGACGGAGGGTGGAGAAGAATGTGTGACTAGGATGCGTGACAACTTTCACACAATAGGGAGCCTTACGGATATGCAAATGGATATTGTCACGATAGCTATGACTGCGTCCGTCGAGCGAAATCAAGAAACTACCGCTACGGCTTTCGACTCGGAGGTCGATTACCGAATTATCGTCCACAAGAATAGGACGCATATTGAGACTATGAGGCGCAACAGGTGTCAATGAGACGGTATCCAAACGAGGAGTGATGATAGGTCCACCCACACTCAGAGAATAAGCTGTAGAACCCGTGGGAGTACCAACAATCAGTCCGTCGGCCTGATAGGTGGTGAGGTACTCTCCGTTCACAGCGGTATGGATGGAAATCATGGCAGAGATATCGTGTTTGAGGATGGCAATCTCGTTCAGCGCATAAGGATACCCCTCCAACTGCTGTTCGTCGCATGAGAGACTGATGACACTATGATCCTCTACTTCGTATTTACCTTTAACGAGATTCTTCAAGGTCTGTTCCAACTCATCAGGCGAAAAGTTTGCCAGGAATCCGAGACGACCCGTGTTGACACCAACAATCGGAATCTGACGGGCACCCACCTTACTGGCCACATCAAGGAACGTTCCGTCGCCTCCCATACACACCACTACATCGGCATCGAGCGGTTCACCTTGCCCTTCATCAAGAATGCGGCATGTTGGAACATTAATCTGAAGATTGTCTGTCAGAAAGGCATAAAACGAAGCAGGAATCATCAATTCCGCCTTCAGTTCACTCGCTACCGCAAAGAACTTCTGAACAGCTACCGATTTCTTCTCTTGGTAGATGTTTCCGAATAACGCTATCTTAAATTTTCCTTGTTGCATCTCTTTTTTTTACTTTTTTTTCTAAAATAATCTTAATTACAGCGTATGCTTCATTTTTTTTCGCTATTTTTGCGTGCAAATATACAAAAAAAATAAAACCTTGTAAATAAAAACGGGTGTAAACATGACAAATTTAAGTGTAAACATCAATAAAGTGGCAACAATTCGAAATGCAAGAGGGGGAAATAATCCCGATGTATGCAAAGTAGCGATTGATTGCGAGACGTTCGGAGCCGATGGAATCACGGTTCATCCACGTCCAGACGAACGTCACATCAGATATCAGGATGTGAGAGATTTGAAACCCATCCTAAAGACCGAATTCAACATCGAAGGTTATCCACAACGTAGCTTCATCGATTTGGTGAAACAGGTATGTCCCGCTCAGGTAACTTTAGTGCCTGATTCGCCTGCTCAGATTACCTCCAATCACGGTTGGAACACCAAAATGAACCTCGAACTGCTGACAGACATCGTGGCAGAATTCAAGGAGAAGCCCATCAGGGTATCCATCTTCGTAGATGCCGACCCAGAGATGGTGGAATATGCCGCACGAATCGGTGCCGACCGTGTGGAACTGTACACAGAACCATACGCCACCCATTATGAGCGCAATCGCGAAGTAGCCATCCGCCCATTCATCGAGGCAGCCAAACAGGCGCGCCAATGTGGGTTGGGACTGAATGCCGGACACGACCTCAGTCTGGTGAACCTCGGCTATTACCTCCAACAGATTCCGTATACAGACGAAGTCAGCATCGGACACGCGTTGATTTGCGACGCACTTTATTTAGGATTAAAAGAAACTATCAAACAATACAAAGAACTATGCAAGAATTAAGTATCCTTGAACTAGCCAAAC
>CADBSN010000012.1 GCA_902797255.1 uncultured Bacteroidales bacterium
GTTTCGTCCGCTCATATCGAGTATCATGCCAAGATTATTGCCCAGAAGGCCCTGGCACGTGAACTCATCACCTATGCCAGTCACATTCAGGAAGATGCCTTCACCGAAGGACAGGATATCGATGAGCTGATGCAGACGGCAGAGGGAAAGCTGTTCGAGTTGTCAAAGTCGAATATTAAGAAAGACTTTGTGCAGATCGACCCCGTGCTCAATGAGGCGTATAAGATGATTGAGGAAGCAGCCCATAATACCGATGGCATATCGGGTATCAGCACCGGATATCATCAGTTGGACGATTATACGAATGGATGGCAGAAGTCCGATTTGATTATTATCGCTGCACGTCCGGCTATGGGAAAGACCGCATTTGTGCTTTCGATGGCAAAGAATATCGCCATAGATTATCGTATCCCTGTTGCGATGTTTTCGCTCGAAATGTCGAATGTGCAGTTGGTGAACCGTTTGTTAGTGAATGTATGTGAGATCCCAAGTGAGAAACTACGTAGTGGGCAACTGGCCCCTTATGAGTGGCAGCAGTTAAGCGTCAAGATGCAGGCGTTGTATGGTGCTCCGCTTTATATCGACGACACGCCATCGCTGTCGGTATTCGAACTCCGAACCAAAGCCCGTCGGTTGGTGCGTGAACACGGTGTGCAACTGATACTCATCGACTACCTGCAGTTGATGAACGCATCGGGAATGAGTTACAACAGCCGTCAGGAAGAAGTGTCGACCATCTCACGTAACCTGAAAGCGTTGGCCAAGGAACTGAACATTCCGATTATTGCCCTATCACAATTGAACCGTGGTGTCGAGAACCGAATCGCTGGAGCATCTACAGAAGAACAGAAAGACACCCACCGTCCACAGTTGGCCGACTTGCGTGAGTCGGGAGCCATTGAGCAAGATGCGGATATGGTGTGCATGATTCACCGCCCAGAGTATTACGGCATTATGAAAGACACCCACAACCGTTCGTTGAAGGGAATAGCCGAGATCATCATTGCCAAGCATCGTAATGGTAAGACGGGTGATGTAAAACTCAGGTTTATCGGTGAGTATGCCCGATTTGCCAATCTAACAGACGAAATCCCGATGCCAGGCGAAGATCCCACTTCCGGTTTGATTCAGTCAAAGATGAATCAAGTAGCCCTGTCGGATGATGACCCATTAGGAGGGAATGCACCTATAGGTGATTCTCCGTTTTAACAGAATTAATTTTTCTCACTTTATCAATTGTTGTTTTGTGGTGGACGTTTATTGCAGAAATAAGCGCCCACCCGCTTTTTAATCACTTAACGATGATCTTCTGATTGTTCCTTATGTACAATCCTGGCAGGGAGGGGTTCACGGGAAGGCGGCGCCCCTGCAGGTCGTACCACACATCCGATTTATTGTCATTCTGACTGTTTATATTGACCATCTCAATTCCATCAGTTGTCTTCATCTTCATATAACCACCTTCATTGGCATGAGCATAAGTCTTATCGGTCTTTTTGCCTACTGTTGCTCCATACTCTCCAACCAGACTCGTGCATCCAACGAACATCTCGAAAGAGGTATTGCTGGATAGTCTCCACACATTCCATTTTTCACCAATGTAGATACTCTCTAAGTTGGTACAATAAGAAAACATGTTGCTCATATTGGTGACATTCCAAGTATCGAAGCTACTCAAGTCAATCTCCTTCAAACTGCTACATCTGTAAAACATAGCCCCCATAGTGGTCACGTCCTGTGTGTCGAAGCTGCTCAAGTCAACCTCTGTCAGACTGTTACAATTGTTGAACAGCCCGAATATCTTGTCCACCTCCGTGGTGTTCAGACTCTTAAGTCCTTCTATACTAGCTAAATCCTTCATATTCATGAACCAGGAATTTAAACTTCTGGGACGTGCCTGAGCAAACGAAGGGTCTATGACAACCTTAGAAACGTAGGAAACGATTGATGACCATTCTGGTTTAGATGCACCTGTGTCCTCTGCATCCCAAGCATTCTCTGAAGGCATATTCTTGTCGTAACAGAAGCGGAGTGTACCGTTACCATCGTAAGCTGCATACACCATCATTCCCACTTCACGCATATAGCCTCCTTCTCTTGCATGAGCACAGGTATAATCTGTGATCTCTCCCACCTTAGTGCCATCCTGACCTATCAGGTTCTTACAATCTATAAACATCCCATTGCCGTAGGAACCAAGAGCTTCGGTATTCCATTCTGGTCCTATCCAGATACACTGTAACGAATTACAGTAACAAAATAAATCTCCCATGTTCGTTACCTGAGCTGTATTGAAACTGCCCAGATTCAGACGTTTCAGACTCTTGCAAGATTCGAACATCCGCCACATATTTTTCACTTTCGCTGTGTTGAAGCTGCTCAAGTCAAGGAATAATAGATTCCTGCAAAATTGGAACATTAATTCCATGTCAACGACTTCTGCAGTATTGAAACTACTCAGGTCAAGCTCGGTGCATAGGCATCCTTCAAACATTCTTTCCATGTTTTTCACCTTGGCTGTGTTGAAACCAGACAGATCTATCGAGGTAAGATCGTTTGTCGACATAAACATCCGCTCCATCGACCTCACACGACTGGTATTCAAATACTGTATTCCTTCCACCGATGTCAGCTTCGACATATTAAACCAAGCTACACATCCGTTAGGACGGGCATTTGCAAACGACGGCTCTATGACGACCTTTGTTACTGATGTAGCGATGCCGAGCCACTCTGGATAGTTTCCCTTCGTACTTGCGGCATCCCATGCGTTCTGTGTAGGCATGTTCTCGTCATATTTGAATGTCAGCGTGCCTGCTCCGTCATATTGGGCGTAAGCCTTCTTTGTTGTCTGGGGGAGCGTGGAGCGCATCAAACCGTCCTCTTCGGCATTGGCATGCGTCTTGTCTGTTTCAGTCCATATTGCGTCGATGAGTGTAAAGCTGCCAACCCAGTTGCCGTATTCTCCTTCTAGTTTTTTGCATGCATGAAACATATCGCTTGATCTGCCGACCTTGTCAGTGTTCCATTGCTCACCAATTAGGATATACTCCAGACTACTACAGCTATAGAACATACTACGCATGTCGGTTACATTCGCAGTATTGAAAGTTCTCAGGTCGAGCGACTTCAGGCTACTGCAGTTATAAAACATGTAACTCATATTTGTCACCTCGCTGGTGTTCAAGTAATTCAAACCCTCAATGCTGACCAGGTTTGACCCATTTTGGAACCAGCGCTGACATGAACGAGGACGTGCATCGGCAAACGAGGATTCAAAGACCACTCGTGTGACAGAGCTAGTTATTGACGACCAGTTCGAAGTACCGGTCGTATTCATAACGTCCCATGCATTCTCTGCAGGCATGTTGTTGTCATACTTGAAAGTAAGTGTGCTCTCACCATCGAACACGGCATAGGCGGTTTGAGCCCAACCGTACATCATGCTACACAACCATATTACTGCTGTTAAAAAAAACTTTTGTCTTTTCTTCATGGTTATTTATATTTTATGTTCATGGATTCTCGATTTCATTTGCAAAAATACGTATTAGTTTTTAATTTGCTATCATCTGAACCTAAAAATCTTTAAAATCAATTCAAATTCACCGATATTTTGTAACTTTGCATGTGAAAATGCACGATTATGGGAAAGATTTTTCTTGGATTGTTATTGACACTTCTGATGGCAGGATGTAATTGCTGCCCCGATATGCAGGACGAGAATGCCGTGTATTATTGGCGTACGGAGTGGCGACTCGACTCTCTGGAGCAGGGATTCCTTGATAGCTATCATATCTATAAGGTGTATTGCCGCTATTTTGATGTTGTGATTGACGGTCCCGATACGGAGGAACCGCATCCCAATGCTACGATTTCGTTCATAGATACCGTACCGACGGACTTGGAGATCATTCCTACGGTCTATATCACCGAAGCATGTATGCATCAGCCTCACGAGGGGATTGCCGAGAAGCTAGTGAAGCGTATTGTGCAGATGAACGAAACTCATGATGTGATGGGCGTGACGGAAATCCAGATCGACTGCGACTACACGCTGCAAAGCAGGCAGACTTACTATGATTTCCTCGAAGAGGTGCGTCGCGTGGCCGCTCTTCATCAGTTGCGACTCTCTACCACCATTCGTCTGCATCAGCTCTCCATGCCTGCACCTCCGGTCGACTACGGGGTGCTGATGATTTACAACACAGGCGACCCACAGAAGTTCGAGGAGCGTAATCCCATTCTCGACCTGCGTGATGTACAGCCTTACCTGCGTTATCTCGGCGACTATCCACTTCCGCTTGCTGCTGCCTATCCGGTCTATAAGTGGCTGCGTACCATAGGCGGAGTGCATATCACCCACGAGGTCGAGGCCGATGAGATTCTACGGGTGAAGGGTGCCGTGGAGGAAGCACGTGACGACTTGCGCCACACCATCTTGCTTTATCATTTAGATGCTAATAATATACAACGATATGACAACAAAACATTTGATGCGATTTATCGCCATTAGTTGCATGCTCTCATGCCACCTGTCTGGGTTTGCATGTACTTGGATAGAGACTCACAACTATTACCTGTTCCATGTGTACGATAATGAACGGTTCCGCTCTCGTGTTGACCGCATCTCACGTGACAACTGGAAGGTGTATCTTGGCTCGACCGAAGATTATTATTATTTCAATGCGAAGGAGGTAAAGGACTTTGCCCGAAAGAAAGGTGACGACCTCATGCTGAGCTACGTGAACAATCTGGAGCGTTATCTTCAGTGTGCTCAGGATGTGGTGGCTGAATCATGGGACTATCCCTCGAAAGAGGATGTTGCAAAGCGTAACCGTGTCATCAATTCCATCCTCCTGTATGCTCAGGGAAAGCTCACGTCACGTCTGCGCAGCCAGCACGGTCTGCTTTTCATGCGTTGCAACATGCTGTTGGGAAAGCACTCAGCTAACATCACTTTCTGGGAGCAGACGGCTTCAAAATATATCGAATCGGTGTACAAGGAGATGATGAAGAATATCTATGCAGGAGCACTTTATAAGACAGGACAGACAGGCCGAGCTGCTCAGATATTTGCTGAGCAAGGCGACTGGGAGAGTCTCATGACGCAGTTCTATCTAAAGCGTTCCTATGCCGCGATTCGTCAGGAATATCTGCGTGACCCCAACTCTGCAGCGTTGCCGTTCCTTGTGCAGGACTTCGTGAACAACACGCAGGAGGCTGTCGATGAGGACGGTTACGGAAAGCTTTTCGTGCGCGACATCTCCACACGTGAAGCAGAACAGATGGTACAGTTTGCTGGTCAGGTGGTGAAGGAAGGGAAAACCAAGACTCCAGCCCTGTGGATGACCGCAAGAGCCTGGATTGAATACCTGTTGGGCAATCCTGTTCAGGCCTTAGCTCATATCGACGAGGCTTTGAAACTCGACGGTACCGACTGGATGAAGAACTGTGCACGTGTCATCCGACTCTACATCCACTCGTCGCAGTATCAAGTCAGTTCGCAGTTCGACACCTATATCGGTACAGAGTTGGCATGGATGCAGCAGATGAGCGAGCAGACGTGCGAGTCTTTCTACGAGAATGCGCTCGACCGCATTGTTCATCAGCATCTGGCCGAAAAGTACGCCAAGGCAGGACGCATAGAGACCTCTTTGGGGCTTCTCGCAGCTACCCATGCTTACGAATACGAATATGCCCTTGACACCCTCGAAGTGCATTCGCTCCTCAGCTTTATTGACTACTTCAACAATCCTTCAGCTAATGTACTCGACCGCTATCTCAAGCCACGAATCACGTTTGATTCCTTCAATCTGGACGACCTCATCGGCACCAAATATCTCCGTCTCTGTCAGTGGGACGAGGCGATTCCGTGGTTGAAGAAAGTGCCCATGAGCTACTATAACAGTCGTGGATATGCTATCTATGCCGCACGTCGTAAGCCCGATGTGGAACCGTGGATCAAGCGTCAGTGGTTGCCTATGGGGGCGGAATATGAGTATGCCGAGCAGCACATGACCGTCAATCCGAAGATTACCTTCGCTACTGATATGCGTGATCGTGAAGCACAACTCGCGACACTGAAGGGTAGGGCTTATCAGCAGGCGTGCTACGACCTTGCTGTCCGCTATGCACAAGCCAGCTTCACAGGTGACTGCTGGTTCCTGATGCGCGACGGGAAGAGCGAATGCGACGAAGTACGGGCAAACGAAACCGACCTCAATGCGAAGACTGTCGATCTGCTGCGTCGTGCCAGCCAGACTACCGACATGCAGCTTAAAGAGCGTGCTCTCTTCGCCCTCAGCTACGCCTATCTCAATCCAGACCGCTGGTTTGAAAGCGAGTGGAACCGCAATACCTCAAAGTACATCATCAAACCTCAGTCCAACACGCTCCAGTATAATGCTTTCGCTACGCTCGCAGCTTTCGAACAGACCAACAGCAAGGGTGTCAGCACTTACGTTTCACGTTGTGACGAGTACATTCAGTTTTGTAAGTTCTATAAGAAATAAGCAATGAAGTCAAAATCCCTGACATGGAGCATCATCGCGTTGGGCTTTCCGATGATTGTGGGGCAGTTGGGCATTGTGTTTCAGACCTTTGCCGACACGATGATGGTAGGCCAATACGGAACGATGGAGCTGTCGGCTGCTGGTTTCGTGAACAACGTGTTCAACATGGTCATCTTCTTCATGTTGGGCATTTCCTACAGCACCATCCCCATCGTAGGGGCTTTGTTCGGTCGCCGCGACTATGTGGGGACGGCTCGCACCTTGCGTGAAAGCCTCTTGGTGAACATCGTCTGTGGATTGGTAATAGCGCTGTTGTTACTGCTGCTTTATGTTCATCTGGACTGTCTGGGACAACCTGAGGAATTACTGCCGCTGATACGTCCATATTTCCTTACTCAGATTGCATCCCTTCCGTTTCTGGCAGCATTCAATTCCATGAAGCAGTTCTCCGATGCATTAGGCCGGACACGTACACCCATGTGGATTCTGTTGACATCGAATGTGTTGAATGTGGTTCTCAACTATTTGCTGATTTATGGTAAATGCGGATTGCCCGAGATGGGCTTGTTTGGTGCAGGTGTAGCCACATTCCTTGCCCGTGCATTCCTTCCATTGGCAATGATGGTTGTGCTGATGGGGCGCTCTTATCGGCAATATGTGCGTCCCGAATCGAATACCTTGGAAAAATACGTCACACGTCTCGGAGTCGTACATCTGATGAGTGTGGGATTCCCCATAGCCATTCAGCTATGTCTCGAAGCCTCGGCATTCAACATCACCGCCTTGTTCATGGGATGGTTGGGTGCCATTCCTCTGGCGGCACATCAGGTGATGGGTACCATCTCTACCCTTTGTTTCCAGATATTGTATGGAGTAGGGGGAGCTGCTTCTATTCTTGTGAGTCAGTATCGTGGTCAGAACAATCGTGTGATGGTGCAGCGAACGGTGAAGACAGCTTACATCATCGGTTTGTGTTGTGCTGTATTCATGACCTCGTTGATTGTACTCACTTTCCGACCTCTGGTCTCGTTGTTCACCACCAGCGATGAAGTGGTCGCTGTATTGTTGACGTTGCTCCCTTGTTTTGTCGTCTATCAGTTTGGCGACTGCACACAAATCCTCTTTGCGAATGTGCTGAGGGGATTGGAAGCTGTGAAACGTATGATGGTTCACGCATTCATTGCTTACATCATCGTAAGCATCCCCTTCAGTTATATATTCGCATTCGTACTTGGGTGGGGTAGTGCCGGAGTCTGGTGGGGATTCCCCTTCGGCTTATCTACCGCCGGATTGCTGTTCTGGTTGGAATACCGTCGTAGCGGTTACGCTAGTAAATGATTTGTGTCAATACGGTAGCCACGATGGTACTTACAATCACACTTACCATTCCAGGCATCATAAACGAGTGATTGAGCAGGTATTTTCCAATCACCGTGGTGCCCGAACGGTCGAAGTTCACCGTTGCGATATCTGACGGATAGTTCGGGATGAAGAAATAGCCATATACCGATGGAAGTACACCCAGCAAAACAGGACCTTCGATACCGAGTGAATAAGCCAAAGGCAACATAGCTACCACCACGGCTCCCTGACTGTTAATCAATATCGACACAACGAAGAATACGATGGCGATGGACCACGGATACTGACTCACGATTCCTTCCAATCCTGCCTGCATCTGTGGCATGTAGTTGCTGAAATAAGTATCAGCCAACCATGCGATACCGTAGATAGCTACAACAGCCACCATTCCCGACTGCCACACAGAACCTGCCACAGCTTTCTTCGGACTTGCCTTCGCAAAGATAATCATCAGGGCAGCAGCTGAAATCATAATCATCTGAATGACGACATTCATCTGCAAGGGCTTATCAAACCATTCTGTAATACCTGTCACATGTACCTTTGCCTGTACCAACTGGTTGGCTGTCATCGTCAGGTTTTCGTCAATATACAGGTCGTTGGTTCCTTTCACGGCACGCAAGGTCTCGTATGAAGGCATTGCGTTCTGGAAAACAGCGAAGATAGTGATGATGACCAATGCGCCGATAAAAATGAATACGGCATTCTTGGCCGACTGCGGAATCTCCTTGTCCAATGTTGTGGCACTCGAACCATAGATATATTCGTACTGATTCGGATCTTTCAGCTTCTCCTGGAACTTAGGGTCTTTATCGAGGTCAAGTCCACGACGATAACTGGCGAAGGCTGCTGCCATCAGTCCACAAAGACAGGAAGGAATGGAAATCATCAGCACATCGGGGATGGAGATGTTGAAACCATTCGCATTGGAGATACTCACAAACGCGACGACAGCAGCAGCGATAGGTGAACAGGTGATACCGACTTGAGAGGCTATGGATGCGACGGCACAAGGACGCTCCGGACGGATGCCTTTCTTGAGTGCGATGTCACAGATGATGGGCATGAGGGTATATACCACGTGACCCGTTCCTACAAACACCGTCAGGAAAAAGGTACAGAGCGGTGCCAGGAAAGTGATAGACTCAGGTTTCTTACGTAGAAGCTTCTCTGCCAACTGTATCAGCCAGTCCATACCACCCGATGCCTGCATGATACCCGCACAGGTTACAGCGGCGATGATAATGTAGATGACGTCGGTAGGTGGGCTTCCTGGCTTCATACCGAAACCTAATACCAGAATGGCCAGTCCGATGCCTGAGATGGCACCGAGTGCCAGACTTCCATAACGCGATCCTACGTAGAGCGCCAGCAATACAATGATCAGTTGAAGGATCATTAAAAATGACATAAGCTACTAAATTATCTAGTTAATATTAAAAGACCCTGAAATCGCTGAACTTATCCTTGATATTCTTGAACGTCTCAGAAGTATATTGAGTCAAATCATTGATATTCTCCAAGATCTTCTTGTAGTTGGCCTTGTCCTGGTCGCTCATCCGCTCCATCAGTACCATCGGCTTCTTCTCGCCGGCGAACTGCAGTGCTACGGCAGGCTGATACTCTGACTCCTCAAGGTTCTTAATGACGGTAGCCAGACTACCCTGAGCCTTGACATCAGTATCCTTAATGCTGACAGTATAGTGGAAATGATCGTTCAGTATCTTTGTGTACTCGTCTATAGCTTCGTAGCCGGGCTTTGTACCGTGCAGCTTGCGGATGTTGCCGAGTGCGAGCAGACAGGCAGCCACATCGTCAACTTTGGCGTTGAATACGAGCTTGCCTCCAAGTGTGAACTCAACTTCTTCGACTTCGCTGCCGTTGATAACCTTCAGCACGTCGTAGGCTGCAGAGAAGAATGCGCCACAATCGCGCAGGCTCTTCAGCTCGTCGCTTTCGATGTACTCTTCTGAGTAGGGCTTGTTCATGCCTGTTATGGTGAGGGCAGCTTTCTCCACACCGTCGATGGCGAAGTCGGCACCAAGGTGGAATGCACGGTCGCTGCCGTGATGGATGACTCCTTCCAAAGTCTCAAAACGTCCAAAATAGTCAGAAGTCAGGCTGCAGACTCCTGTCCACTTGCTATTCTTGAACGAGATGTATTTTGAGGGAGCATCGGTGTCCAGGTATACGGTGCCTGCCATCTGTACGCCGCTGGCACTATTGACGGTAATGTCGATTTGCTTAGGCAGTTGGATGCAGATGGGTGAAACCCCGAACAGACGGCTTACGAAGAAGCGCACACCATCGCGCTCGTCAGCGAACTTCAGGGTGATACTGGAACTCTTGCCATTCTTGTCAATATGCTCAATGCAGAAACCGTCGTTCTCGCTCCGTGTAGCCCTGCCGTCCTGGAAGGTTACCTTCATATTGCCGATGGTGTTGTATGCATCTACCAAAACGAAGAATGACGCCGTCCTGATATCATCATCATTCATGTCGAAGCGCTCTTTCAAGGCAGCACTTACCGCCATGTAGTCTTCCTCATTCAGCTGGTTAAACTCCATCTGAGTTGAGTTCTCCAGGACATTTGGAATCAACTCTACAATCTGTTCACTCAAGGCCTGCTCATCGATTCCTACTATGAAGTCGCCAACGGTGGTCAGGGTTTGCTTGACGGCATCGAAGCGAATCTGCTCAGCACTCTTCTGCAAGGTTGTGGACAACGCGTCTTCAAAAGCCTGTCTTTCCGGACTCACTACGGGCTTTGGTTCTACGGGATTGTCGCTGTTGTCGCTGCACGATGTCAGCACACTTGCGCCACAGATAAGGGTTGCGGCAATTACTCAATTGAAAACCTTTCTCATGTCGTTAAATGTTTAAATGATTAGTATATTAATTACGGTTATTTCTTGTATTGAGGCAAAGATACGAAAAGTTGAGAGCAGAACAAAAGATTTTGATCTTTTTTTACCGAAACGGAGTAACTTCGCGACTTTTGTCGCAAAAATACAAAAAAAGTTAAAAAAAAGCCTTTTGTCTAAAAAAAAGATAATTTATCCCTTGAACTTTGAACTCTTTCAACTGACTTTCAACTTTGTTCGGAGTTATCGCCTTCGGCTCGACAGATGAATGCTGATATATGCATCCTATGGTTTCGTCGGAGCTTGAGCATTACTCAAGCGGTAACTTCGAGGCCTTAAGGCCGCTAACTTCGTTAACTCCGTTTACTCCGCTCGTTATCCTCCCCATAGAGGGGGGGCTGTCCCCCAAATCCTCCCCCTAGAGGGGGTTTAGTGGGGGTCTTCTTCATCCAAATTCCCTTTCCACAGATAGTAGTCGGTTTCTCGTGCGATGACACCAGACAGGAGGAGTAGGGCGATAAGGTTCGGGATGGCCATCATGGCATTCATCAGGTCAGAGATGTTCCATACGAGGTCGAGGCTCAGCACCGAGCCGACCAGTACCAGCAGAATCCACAACACACGGTAGCAGAATACTGCCCGACGTCCACCCAGATATTCTACGGCACGTTCGCCATAGTAGCTCCAACCGAGGATGGTGGAGAAGGCAAAGGTGATGATACCGAACGTGAGGATAGGGGTACCTACATAGGGAATCATGCCGAAGGCTTTCTTTGTGAGCATACCCCCGTCGTGCTGGCTGATTTCAGGGTAGGCGAGGATGCTGGTCACCACCACCATACCTGTGATGGCACAGATAACCACCGTGTCCCAGAACGTACCGGTCGATGACACGAGGGCTTGGCGTACAGGATTCTTCGTCTGTGCTGCAGCTGCCACGATGGGAGCCGAACCCATTCCCGACTCGTTCGAGAACAGTCCTCTGGCAATACCGTAACGTGCTGCCATCATGATGACCGTTCCTGCCGTTCCGCCACCAAAGGCTTTCAGCGAGAAGGCTTCGTTGATGATGAGTTGCAGGGCCTGAACGATGAACTGATGATTCACGCAGAGGATATAGATACATCCGAGTACATAGAGTAGGGCCATGAGCGGAACGAGACGTGTGCACCATGTAGCGATGCTCTTCACGCCGCCGATGATGACGAATCCCACGATGGCTGCCACGATGAAGCCCGTCACCATCTTGGTGGTCATAGGGTCGCAGAAGTCCGTGCATACCAGACTCAGGTTTTCCGAGATGGCGTTTGCCTGAACCGTGTTGCCGATACCGAAAGCAGCGATAGCCGTGAAGATACAGAACACGACTGCCAGCCACTTCGTGCCGAGTCCACGTTCGAGCGCATACATCGGGCCGCCAATCATCTTACCTTCCGCATTCTTCGTGCGGTACTTGATGGCAAGCAACCCCTCTGCATATTTCGTGGCGATACCGAACACACCCGTGAGCCAGCACCACAGCACAGCTCCCGGACCTCCCAACGAGATGGCGGTTGCCACACCGATGATGTTACCTGTGCCGATTGTAGCCGCTAGGGCTGTGGCTAAAGAGCCGAACTGGGACACGTCTCCTGAAGCACCGGCGTCGCGCCTGACGGAGAGTCGGA
>CADBSN010000013.1 GCA_902797255.1 uncultured Bacteroidales bacterium
ACCATCTTTGTCCATCGAGAAGTTGACCGTGTCAACATGCTCAATAAACTGACCTACAGGACGGAAGAAATTGTAATTCCTCTCCGCCTTCTGTTTTTTCTGCTTTTCTTCAAGTTCCTTAATAATCTCGTCTTCCATATCTTTTTGCAAATATAGAAAGCGAGGGCACGCATTCGTAAAGAGTCTCACAGCAAGGGTCTCGACACCCCGTTCCAAAACGTCAAAACGACCGTCGCCCTCGCCGTGATTACACTCACGGTGAAGCGATGGTCGCATGTCTTTGGTTTTAGCAAGGGCATAGCCCAAGGTCGAGAATTTGCTGTGAAGACTGCGATCTGTAAGTTCGCTTACATATTATTTCTTATTCTTTTCTATCGTTTATCGGGCTTCCGATGTTGTCAGCATGTTCTATGAACTGCCCCACGGACCCGTGGAAATTAAATTCATTTTTCACATTCAGGATAAAATGCTTTGGCATCCGCTCCTGCCTCTCTTTTACCAAGTTAATAAAGCTACTCAGTGTACTGAGGCTTGACTGATACTCCTCAGGGAAAGTGTTGATATGGTTCTCAGGCACTACAAGCAAAACCTTCTCGGCAGCCATCTCCTTTAACTGATTTCTGGAGATTCCAGGTTGCAGGGTGAATAGATACTTTTCGTCCACACGGTCTGCCTCGGTAGTGACTTGACGCCATCGGTCTTTACAGGTAGTCTTCGCACCCAGAACAGTGATGTCTTCTGCGGGGAACTCGAAGTTGTGATAGCTTTCACTGTTAGGGAACAAGAAATCGGGCTTTTTGTTATTCTCCGTAACTGCCTGCTCCTCAAAAATCAAATCTTCAGCATCGAAGATGGCAGAAAGATGATGCTCAAGAGACTTGCCTGCACGCGACTTGCGGCGGTTCAGAATCTTATTGGAGAAGTCAATCAGAGATTGACAATCTTCAAATGGCTGTGTATATACGGGTTTGTATACCTTCTCTTCCAAACTACGGAATAGTTCCCATTCTGCTGAGTACCAGCTCATGAGAATCTTATCTGGAGTTTTCCTGATTTGCTCTGGAGTTACACCATTCAAACGATTGTAGATGTCCTGTGCCATCTTCCCCATTTCATGCGTCATGGGAAAATCCTGCAGATCCTTTATCCTTTCCATGATGGCAAGTCGTAACATATCGCCCTTATCACGAGCCTGCGACAAGTCAATAAGTTGATTCGTTTGCTCTGTAGAGAGGTTAAAGTAAGACAGGAAGGACTCAATATCATCGTCGCTTTCCAGCACAAATGCCTTATAATAATCTGTCTCTATCTCAGCAATGATGATAAGGCTGCCTACGTATCGGTCTTGAAGGAACTCGAAGTTTTTCCCAAATCTTGTGATACGGTATTCATTTCGGGTTTTCTGTCCGTAGTATATGAAGCGGCTTGCTGTCTCAATATCATTTTGCCATTTGATAGTGACCCACTTCTCACGGTTCTCGCCTCGGCGACATGGTTCACCAAACAGCAGAGGAGCAGCATTCTTGGGAATATAGAATCCTGCTTGATGTGAACCTGTGGAGCCAGCATCGTTGCCTGTGATGAAGCGACAGAAAGATGTCTTGGCTGTTTTTACAGTTTGTATTGATAAGTCAAGTAACTCACTCATACTAATGTAGCGTTTGCATCGTTTGTACTAATTGTTCTGATACGGCAGTGATCAGTGGCACAATAACCGAATTACCACACTGGCGATACGCCTGCACATCTGACACCGCACTCAAAATATAGTTGTCAGGGTAACCCATCAACCTCGCACATTCACGAGGCGAAAGCTTTCTGGGATTCATACCATTACCCTGCGGTATCAGGATTTCTGAGCCATCCTTATAGTATCTAGCACTTAGGGTGCGGCTGATGCCGTTCAAATCAACGAGTCCGTAACCAAAACCGTTGCCCTTGGCACGATGCTTTTCAGCATAGTTCTGAAGATATGTCCAAAGCTTGTCGCTAAGAGTATACTTCGGGTCTATATCTGGATCAAGAATCTCCCTGATACTACGGGTTGCCTGATGCTGTTCGGGGAATGTGAATTGTTCTTCACCATGATATCGGTCTTCATCGAAACCAACAATCATAATTCTCTCACGATGCTGGGGAACGTATGTTTGCCCGTCCATCACCAGATAATGCACGGAATACCTCAGTTCCCTTAACGTGTCATATATCACACGGAAGGTGTTCCCCCTATCATGGGAAGTCAGATTCTTCACGTTTTCTAAAAAGAATGCCTTCGGTCGGTGGGTGCTAATGATATCGGCCACATCAAAAAACAAAGTTCCTTGTGTCTTATCCTTAAAGCCAGTTTCCCTTCCGAGACTTTTCTTCTTAGAAACTCCAGCTATGGAAAACGGCTGACAGGGAAATCCCGCACACAGCACATCGAAATGTTCTGGGATATAACTCTTCGTTACCTCCTTCGTGATATCACCAAAGGGCATTTCGCCAAAGTTCGCCAAATAGGTTCGCTGGGCGTACTTGTTCCACTCCGACGAGAAAACGCATTTGCCGCCTTGTGC
>CADBSN010000014.1 GCA_902797255.1 uncultured Bacteroidales bacterium
ATATATAAGGACCGATTCGGTAATGCTGCTGATTTCCAGACTGTGATAATAGGTAATATGTCGCTTGACGAATTGCGTCCTATGATATGTCAATATTTGGCTAGTCTGCCTTCTGTAGGTCAGAAACACTCCGTCGTGAACAAAGCCAACGTACCTCAACTACAAAAAGGTGATTTTGCACGTATATTCAAGAAAAAGATGGCCACTCCTTTGGCTAATGTTAGCATCTACCACATGGCTGATGTTCCTTTTACTTCGAAGAATGACCTCACACTCGATTTCTTGAAACGTATCCTTTCTATAGCTTATACCGACTCGGTGCGAGAGGAAAAAGGTGGTACCTATGGCGTCAGCGTTGACTTCAACTTGGTGAAGGATGAGGCTCCCAACGCCATCTTGAAGATTTCATATAATGCTGATCCGTCGCGATATAAGGAACTGAATCCTGTTGTCTATCAGCAGTTGCAGTCGATTGCAGACCGAGGTCCACAACCTGCCTCTCTTGAGAAAGTGCGCCAGTATCTGTTGAAACAGTACGACCAGATGGCTATCACCAATGGCTATTGGGATTATGTTGTATGGCATCAGTTGGATGATAATGAGGATTTTGATCAGGGCTATTGTGATATGGCTCGTCAGATGACTGCTGCTGACATTCAACAGATGGCACGCATTCTCTTGCAACAAAAGAATCGTATTGAAATAACTATGTTATCAGAATAAAAACATTAAACCGTAAACAATTATGGGAAGAGTAAGAGAATCTGTTATCCTGGCCATTGGCATAATGGTGATGGGATGGTGTGTGAAGGCCGGTATCGACAATTTCACCAACAAAGACCGTAAGGTTACAGTAAAGGGACTGGCTGAGCGTGAGGTGCCTGCTGATAAGGTGACGTGGAGCATCAGTACCAAGGAGACGGGCAACGATCTGCCTACGCTTTATGAACGTATCAACGTGCAGGCTGGTAAGATCAAGGCTTTCCTGAAGCAGAATGGTTTGGAGGAAAGTGAGATTACGGTGAACCCGCCCTCGGTTTCTGACCTTGAGGCTCGTGAGTGGGGCGATAACCAGAAGCCTTTCCGCTATATCGTCAACACAACGATTACTGTAGCTACAACGAAAGTTGAGGCTGTGAACAAGGCTATCTTCAAACAAGCAGAACTGCTAAAGCAGGGAGTGGCACTCGATAGCAGCTATCCTAACTACGAGTATGCTTCGTTCCAGCAGATGAAACCTGAGATGATGTCTGAGGCAATTAAGAACGCACAGAAGACGGCAGAGCAGTTTGCTGAGGCCAGCGAATCGAAACTTGGAAAGATTCAGACGGCTGGTCAGGGACAGTTTGAGATAGAGAATCGTGATGAAAATACACCGTATATCAAGAAGATTCGTGTGGTAACAACGGTAACTTACTCGCTCGACGACTAAAAATGAAAAAAGGAATGTCATCATGACATTCCTTTTTTTGTTCTGTGCGCCTGACAGGATTTGGCTTTTGAAAGCATTTGATTGCCCATGATTACCGGATTCTTCTGATTGTCAGGCATTTGTGTGCTATTATTTATCTTTCTTTACCTTAAACAGACTCATCAAGAGTCATTTTTGGTTGACAGTTTTAACATTTTTCTGTCAACCAATTCTTTTTATTACCTTTGCAAGTAGCTTTATGCACCTTGAAGGGAACACACGGGGGGAAAAAGACTTGTCAACCAAGAAAAATCCCCCATCAGGTTTCGCCGATTCTGACTACCTTTGCAGCACTTTTTTGTGTCAACGAGGTGTCAACCGAAAGAATTGGTATGACTACTATCTCTTAAATTGTGATTCAAAGGTAATAACATAAAATGAAATAATTTCATACAGTTCAAATTTACAACAATTATTAACAGGAATAATATGGCTACAACTAAGTTTGAGGTCTCAAAGAAGGCAAAAAGTGGTAAATGTGAGGTCAAGGTGCGTTTCTCGTATAAGCGAGGTAGTGTCTTTAGACTGAATACAGGCATTTGGGTCCCTGTAGGTTCTTGGAATGACAAGAAAGGCAAACTGGTCATTCCTCGCTTACATACCAAGGAGCAGGTAGAGTTATCTGTGCTTCAGTCACAGATTGATGAACTCTCCAATTATCTTGTTTCAGCGAGCATTGAAGCCGATGGAAGCGAGAACAGCGACTATTGGAAGCAAAAGATAGATGCTTTCCACGGTAAAGAGGAAAGCGTACAGCAGACGGTGGAAGAAACTGTTGACGTGGCATTTGAGTTGTTTATCACTACACGTGCAAATAACGACATGCGTCGCAGACAGATGCTGGTAGTGAAGAGAATCTTGCTTCGTTTCGGCTTATACATTAATAAACAGCTAAAATTTGAAGAATGGGATGAAAACAGTCTCTGCAAACTTGAAGAGTTCTTAAAAATCGAACATACGTTCTTCGATAGTAAAGGCAAATGTGTGAAGAAATGGAAACGTCTTTATGATGCGGTTCCAGAAACACGGAAGCCGCAAGAGCGAGGAGGTAATGCGATTTACTCAATTATGAAACGGCTACGCACATTCTTTAACTGGTGCGTCATTACTGGCCGCATGTCGGTAAGTCCGTTCAAGAAGCACCCATTGAAAGAGTGTGTCTATGGAACGCCATTCTATCTTACCCCAGAGGAAATGACGAAACTCTACAACTATAAGTTTAACACACGTCCGGCATTAGCGGTGCAAAGAG
>CADBSN010000015.1 GCA_902797255.1 uncultured Bacteroidales bacterium
GTTGCCCATACGGAGCATCACAGAACCATCGGCTTGTTTTGCCAACTTTCCTGTCTCAATGCTGATTTCACGTCCGTCAGGCAATGAAACTTTCTTCGTAATTACATTCATCTTTTAATCTTAAAATATATGTGTTATAACATAAAAAATCGTGCAAAGATACAAAAAAGTTAAGAATTAAGAGTTAAGAGTTATGATTTTTCTTTATTTTTCCATTTTACATTCTACATTTTACATCTTTTTTACTAATTTTGCGCTCACAAAAGTAACGAGTAATTTATCATGAATATCAAGACATATATAGGTATTATCAGCATGACAGGAGTGATAGCGCTTACATCATGCAATAAAAATCCACAGTTTTGTGTAGAAGGAACCGTAGAAGAAGCAGAAGGAGAAATGCTGTATTTGGAGGCTATGACCCTTGACGGCATTCAATGTATTGACTCCATCAAATTGAAGGATGACGGACATTTCCGGTTTACAGCAGATGCTCCCTCCAATCCTGAGTTCTATGCACTTCGTCTTGGCGTAGAACGTATCAACTTCTCAATTGACTCAACAGAAACTGTCACCTTCACCGCACAGCGTCCTACGTTCAGTAGTAGCTACACGGTTGAAGGGTCGCTCAACTGTCAGAAAATCAAAGAGATAGCGCAACTACAATCACAACTACAAAGTCAGATTATTGCGCTCGAACAGAACACGTCGATGTATCCCGGTGACATCACAGACAGCATCAACTCCTTAGTTAAGAACTACAAACAACTTATCAAGACCAACTATATTTTCCAAGATCCACAGAAGGCATACGCCTACTATGCTGTATGTCAATCTATCACCGATCTGCATACGACCTATCAATTATTTAATCCGCTCTCGAATCGTGATGATGTAAAGTGCTATGCAACCATTGCAACAGCTTGGGATGGACTCTACCCTGATGCAAAACGTACAGAGCAGATATGCAATTTGGCTATTCAGGGAATGAATCTCACAGCTCCTGTCACCCAGAAGGTTGTAAATATTGACGAATCAAAAATCAGTGAAGTTGGTATTATTGACGTAGCTCTTCCTGATATTAATAGTAACATTCACAGACTTACCGATTTAAAGGGTAAGGTAGTGATGCTCGACTTCACACTCTACGGAGCATCAGAATCACCTGAACGCACCAGAAAGATGCGCCAGCTCTACGAACAATATAACGCTCGTGGATTTGAGATTTATCAAGTAGCACTCGATGAAGACATTCATTTCTGGAAACTCTCTTGCGAGAAACTTCCATGGGTTTGTGTTCATGAGACAGACGGATCAGCCATGAATATCTATGGTGTAGTGAATCTGCCCACCTACTTCTTAATCAACCGCGATAATGAATTGGTGAAGCGAAGCGACCAAGTGACCACATCACTTGAAGATGAGATTCAAAAATTATTATAACAATTGTCCTAATAGTTCCTACGTTATAAACGATCATTTCATTTATGATTCACGACCTCTGTATCATCATGTTGACAGCTGGTATTACCAGTTTACTGTTTAAACTCTTTAAGCAGCCAGTTGTGCTTGGATACATCGTAGCCGGAATGATTGCCGGCCCATATATGTGTGGTCAATCATGGATAGGCGACGAAAAGAGTGTTGACATGTGGGGCGAAATTGGTGTACTATTCCTCTTGTTTGCGATGGGATTGGAATTCAGTTTCAAGAAACTGCTACAGGTTGGAAGTACGGCTCTTATCGCAGCAGGAACGGTTGTTGTGGGCATGATGTCAGTTGGTTTCCTATTGGGTAGAATTCTGGGATGGGATGAAATCAATTCCCTCTTCCTTGGAGGTATGCTCTGTATGTCGAGTACGACGATTGTGTTTAAAGCCATTGAAGACATGAACCTTAGCAGTCATAAGTTTGCAAAGGTAGCATTTGGCATTTTGATTGTTGAAGACTTGTTTGCTGTCGTATTGATGGTGTTGCTATCGTCCATTGCTGTAGAGAAACAATTCGCAGGAACTCAACTACTTATGGAGATTGGTAAATTGATTGCCTATCTGGTACTTTGGTTCGTCACCGGCATAGCTATCATCCCTACATTTTTAAAGAAATTCCGCAAACACCTGAACGATGAGACGCTTACCATCTTCGCAATCGGAATGTGTCTCGGTATGGTGTTACTTGCTCTCGGAGCGGGCTTCAGTTCTGCTCTTGGTGCCTTTGTGATGGGTTCTGTATTAGCAGAGACAATCGAAGCTGAACGCATCGAGCATCTTGTATTGCCTATCAAGAATGTCTTTGGATCCATCTTCTTCGTTTCGGTAGGTATGATGATCAATCCTGAGTTGTTGTTGCAATACTGGTTACCTATCGTCATCATCACCCTCACAGTCATCCTTGGACAAATCACCTTTGCTTCGATTGGAACATTACTCTCTGGACAATCGCTCAAAGTGAGTTTGCAAACAGGTTTCACATTGGTACAGATAGGTGAGTTTGCATTCATCATAGCCGACTTCGGACAAACTGCAGGCGTGACGGAATCAAGCCTCTATCCTATCGTCGTTGCGGTGTCGGTCATCACAACCTTCCTTACCCCATTCATTATGCGTCTGTCAGGACCTGCAGAGAAGTATCTGAACAATCACCTCAGCCCTGGCATCAAACTCTTCATTGAGAACTACTCCCAACGCAAGAATACGGTATCGTCCGACAGCCTTTGGAAGACGTATCTGCGTAAGGTTACGATTACCATGTTCATATCGGGCATCATCACGGCTTTCATCTATCTCATCTACTTCCAGACCATCTGCCCGTTCATTCTCTCAAAGACTACATGGTTTGAGTCGTTCCTCCAACCCAAGACGGCTGATTTAGTTGTAAAGATTATTGCACTCATCATCATCATTGGTAGTTCGTCACCTTTTATTTATAATATATCCTCCCGACATCGCAATTCTAAAGAAGCGCGTGTGCTGTGGAATTCAGGGAACAGTCAGAAAGCATGGTTGGCAGGCTTGTTACTCCTGCGTATCATTATCGGTATTGGAGTGGTGTTGTATGCCATCGTACGCATCTTCACCCTCACATCAGGTATTCTCATCGGTATCTCGATTCTGTTGATTATCATCATCATGATGTCGAGACGTGTCAAACGTCGTTCTCGTGTAATGGAGGAACAATTCAGCATGAACCTCACAGCTCGTGAAGTATCGGCCGACAAAAAACGCCCTGTAACCAAAATATTCGAGAGTTCATTACTACCCTATGATATCCACATATCGACCTTCACATTACCTGCAGAGTCTACATTCAGCGGTAAGACCCTCAGTCAGTTGAATATCCGAAAATATTCGGGTGTCAGCATTGTCCGTATCATACGTGGAGGTGTGTTTACGAACATACCTGGTGGAAGCAAACATGTGTACCCTGGTGACCAAATTGTGGTAGCAGGTTCCGACGAGCAGATTGACAAGTTCAAACAGATGATTGATACCAGTGTGAGACCGGAACAGCCAGACATCACTCGTGCACATGTCACCCTTGAGAACTTCACCCTTGAAGAAGGTAACCAGCTCATCGGAAACACTATTATCGACTCGAACATCCGAGACAAGGCAAGCTGTATCGTGATGGGTATCAAACGTGGAAACGACTATATCATGAACCCAGAACCTCAGGTTGTCTTCGAGCAAGACGATGTGGTCATCGTAGCAGGTGAGACAGAACGTCTGAAACAATTCATTAACTCGTATAATCCTTAATCCCCAATAACATGAATAAGATTACTGACATCATCAAAGGCTCCAAAACCATTCAGGAGAAGGCACCCATTATAGATGAAGTTGCCGAAAATGCCAAATCGCTCAATATCAAGAAAATTATTGATGAGGCCATTGAGAAAATCGGTCAAGTCAATATCATCATAGCAGGAAAGACAGGTGTAGGTAAAAGTACACTCATAAATGCGGTATTCAAAGGAAACCTTGCTGAGACTGGAGTTGGTAAGCCAGTCACCCAGATGACGAAAGAATACTCGAAGGAAGGTGAACCTGTTCATATTTTCGACACCAAAGGTTTCGAATTAGGTAACGCACTCACTATCCGTCAGGAACTCAAGTCTGAAATCGATAAGCGCAAGCAGTTGGGCGATACGAAGAAACAGATTCATCTTGCATGGTTCTGCATCAGCAACGATGGAAAGCGTGTAGAGAAGGCAGAGATAGAGTTCATCAATGACTTGGCAAAGGATATCCCTGTAGTGGTTGTACTCACCAAATCGCTCGATACCACACTCGACTTCTATAACATCGTGAAAGAAGAGTGTCATAATGCCACGAATGTGATTCGTGTGCTTGCTTTACCTTACGAAACTCCTATCGGTACCATTCCTGCTTTCGGACTCGACGAACTGATCGATCATACCTACGAAATCGTTCCTGACATCGCAAAAGCAGCCTTGGCAGCTTCACAGAAAGTAAATGACAATATCACCAAAAAGGCCGTCGATAAAATTATCGCGGTTGCAGCGAGTAGTGCTGCGGCAGTTGGGGCTACTCCCATTCCCTTCAGTGATGCGGTTCTTTTGGCGCCTGTTCAAATCGGTATGATGGCTAGTATTACAAAGGTCATGAAGATTGACGCCGACCGCGCATTTCTTACTACGCTCGTATCTAGTGCAGCAGGAGTATTGGGTGCAACCATCACAGGACGTGCTGTTGTACGTGGTCTTATCAAATGTATTCCTGGAGCTGGCTCTGTTATCGGAGGAACCATAAGTGCTGTTACGGCGTCTCTACTCACTACAGGAATGGGGTATGCTTACTATAATGCAGTCAAGACGGCAATCGCAAACGGTTCTACGGATGCACAATCTGTTGCAGAAGACTTCAAGAAAGAGTTGAAGAAGGTAAAATTCTAAAATCTCCTTATATATACAAATTAAAGCACGCTATTTGGCGTGCTTTAATGTTTCTTGCTCCCTTAACTGTCCCAAGATGAACTTGCTCAACATCTGTATTGCTTGTTCGTTATGATCGCTTCCCCAACTATTTGGGATGATGATATCGGCATATTGCTTGGTGGGTTCAATAAACTCATCGTGCATAGGTTTCAACACATTACGGTATTTGTTGACCAGCATCTCAAGCGGATGTCCTCGCTCTGCCATATCTCGCACAATCACACGCAGCAAACGCTCATCAGCACCTGCATCCACAAATATCTTCAAATCCATCTGGTCACGCAGTTTCTTATCGTACAGGCTCATGATACCTTCTACGATAATCACATCCTTGGGCTCCACATGAACAGTCTCACTCAGTCGTGTACACGTGATATATGAATAGGTGGGTTGTTCTATAGCCCTACCTGCTTTCAGTTCTTCGATCTGGTGCGAGAAGAGTGCCCAGTCGAATGCATTTGGGTGGTCGAAATTTGTTTGTTTTCGCACTTCGAGCGGCAGATTGCTCTGATCGTTGTAGTATGAATCCTGCGGAATGACAGCTACACTACCCTCAGGAAGGGCTTCTACGATTTTGTTGACTACGGTGGTTTTTCCGCTTCCTGTACCACCGGCGATTCCTATAATCATCATATACCCAATATTTGTTTTACCAGCGGAACGACGGCAGTCTTCAATGCTTTTTCATTGAGATGATGCTCACCTTCGAACCGCTGAGCGTTCTTATAATACTTCTTAAAGAGGTCGTAGGTATTGACGGTCGCATCGTGAATACCAAACAGCCCGTAAGTGTTCTCCTTATCGAATGGAGTGATGCCCTTGAACTGCTGACGTTCCATCATATTGTGCTTCTGTATGATTTCCTTCGTAATCTTGAACGTCTTCTGGTTGTCCTTGCGTCCGTTGAGGAACTTATGCTCACCCGTCTTGAACACTTTCGACATCGTAGACATGTTGAATGCAGGATTCACACAGATTTTCTTATAACCGAACATCTGCTGGGCATACATCGCACCCATTGAGGTACCGATAATCAGGTCGGGCTTCTCCTGTTCACACAGACTTCGCAAATATGGAAGTGCTTCCGTAGGGTCAACAGGAATATCTGGCGAAATCACCTCCACCTCCGGCAGCAATCTGCGAAGTGTCTCAGCTGTACCTGTAGCGCCCGAGGACGCAAATCCGTGAAAATAGATTATTTTTGCCATATCTTATTTCTTTCAACTGACTATAGACTATCAACTTTAAACTTTACCTCAGTTGTTCCTCCATCACGTCATTCCCTGGATACCCGATATACTTGTTCTTTACATTTCCTTCCTTATCTACAATCACATAAGTTGGAATACCATTACTCTCGAACTGCTCCAGCAAAGTAGCATATTGCTTTTCTGTCACATAATAATGGTCGCCATGAATGTCGGGAATCGTCAACTCCCATGTTTTCTTCGGACTTGACGGACCTGTCACATAAATGAAATTCACCTTACCGGCAAGTGCTTCCTTCACTGGCAGGATGGTCTTCATAGCAGCCTTACATGGGCCGCACCATGTTGCCCAGAAATCCACCAACAGCGGTTTTCCTTTATAAGGTTCGATGAGTTTCTTGAAGATGTCAGCTCCTTCGAGGTTCTCATCGATATTCACTATCTTATAAGCTGTACTGTATTTAGCAGCCTCAATCTTCTGTAGAAGTAGGTTGTTCTGCTCAAGAACGGCATCACACAACTCCGGACATTCGTCCTTCAACTTTGTAATGTCCTCTGGAGTCAGTTCGTTGAACGATGCAATCGAGTTCACATAGCCGTAAGCAGTCTGCAGCTGTTTGATTGAAGGATGGGTCTGCAACTGAGTTTGCTCTGAAAAATTCTTCACCACGTTCACCATCGCCATCGCAGCCAGCGTTTGCATGGTGTAGAAATATCCCACATTCTTGAATGGCTGCATGGTCTGCAGATAATCATAATAATCTGCCGGACGCTCGTAGGTCTTCTCTGTCTCGTTTGCCACGTTCAGGGTGGTATTATACAGCAAGGTCTTCATGATGGTCTGATACTGGTAGGTTGCATCCACATATTGCTTAAATGCACCACACAGGCGCTTGTCCTTCATCAGCTTCGCCTTTGCATCCTCATAGAGTTTGAGTACGAAATCACGATACTGCGCCACAGTCAGTCCACGCAACTTATCCAATCCTGCTCTATCTTGAATTGGTGCCAGAATCTTGATAGACTCGTATTCCGCACCATACCGATAGAGGTCGTTGTCGAGGTCTGCCAGACA
>CADBSN010000016.1 GCA_902797255.1 uncultured Bacteroidales bacterium
CCTGACCAATCTTCAACGCGCCAGAGCCGAGAACCAGAACTTTCTTGAGTTGCTTGTCCATAAGAATAATGTAATTTATCTGTATTTTGTTCCTTTGCGACTAGTGGCCACCGAGCATAAAAAAACCCGAAAACCAATCAGTCGTCTCTTAGTTTTCGGGTTGCAAAGTTAATACTTTTTTCGTAGTCTCACAATTTTTATTCACATAAATTTCAAATATGCAGAAAAAATACGGAAAAAATTGTGAGTTTGATTTTCACACATCTTTTTTCACTTTTTCACTTCGTGCAAAATGCTAACGCTCGGCATAGTTCAAGCGAGCTTGACTCTGCACTCACTTAATCGCATTTTTCACTACAATAACAAATCCACCTCGAGGCTGGCATTTTTGAACAGTCTCAACAGCGTTGCCACGAGTGATGTCCCAAGGACTATTCTTGTCTCCGCTATCTTGGAACTGGGTAACGTATTTACCAAGTCCCTTCAGACGCTTCGTACTGAATGTAAGGGTCTGCTCCTGATCTGTTCCGTTGATTCCTGCAATATACCATGTTGTTCCTTTCTTGCGGGCAATGATGGCACTCTCTGCTGGATAGCCACCCAAGAAGATGGTCTCATCCCATGTTGAAGGCAATTCTCCCAGATAGTTCTGCACCTCCTTAGGCTGAGCAAGGAAACTTTCAGGACGATCGGCCAGATGCTGTAAACCACTCTCGAACAGAGCTGTGAGTGCCAACTCGTGTGCATGACTGGTGATATGAGGATGTTGCGAGTCGCTGAAGGCACAAGGCGTATAGTCCATCGATCCCACCACATTACGGGTATATGGCAATGTTGCATTATGTGCAGCCGCACGATTGGTGAAAGTTGGTACGTTGTTATACCACTCTGCACCATATACACCCTCTGTACTCAGCAGGTTCGGATATGTACGCATCCATCCGCGTGGGAAAGTTGCTCCATGAAAATTTACCAGCAAGTGGTGCTTTGCAGCACTCTCCATCAGGTCGATACAGTAAGCCATATTCATGTTGTTATCGCCGCTGAAGAAGTCAATCTTTACACCAGCCACACCTATCTGTTCACACCAAGCAAATTCCTTCTCGCGGTCTTCAGGCTTGTTCAGACGATACTTAGGACCTGGGGCACCATTCACCCACCCTACTGACGAGTTGTACCATATCATCGGCTTCACACCCTTTTCCTTTGCATAGTTCACGGCATCTACGACACTCTTGCCGTCCTTCATCTCATCCCACTCAGCATCGATCAGCACGTATGGCAGACCAAGTGTTGCAGCCAGATCTACATATTTTTTAATGATATTCAGGTCGTTCGATCCGTGGTTGTAAGCCCAATATACCCATGACACAACACCTGGTTCTATCCAGTCCGTATCCTTCAGTTTGCAAGGAGCACTGAGGTCAGTCACCAGCGTTGACTCAACGATATCGCTCAACTGGCCAATCATCATCACCTTCCACGAACTTTGCTTGGCATTCTGCTCGTTCTGGTCGTGTTTGATGTTGAACACGTTTTTACCATCTACGCTGTAGAACGAAGAAGCTGCCTGGTCAGCATGTATGTCAGCCTCTGTCAACAGTCCGAACACATTATTCGGAAACTCAAACAATGCTGGATATGACAGTCTGTCCCCCTGCTTGAACGAGCGGTTCTTTGGATAGAACTCCTCTGAGCCGTCTGTCCATCTCATCATCCAACTATTAATATAATAAGGTATGGTAATCTCCACATCCGACTCCGCTTTGTCGTTCATGCTTTCGCGGCCCAACTTCTGGAACGCAACTCCGTCGTTGAACACTCTGATGCGAAGTACGCCACCACTATGCAGCGAATACACCGATTCTTTACCTTTGTTCACACAGTGCTTCCGTTTGCCCGAAATCATCGTGTAGTCCTCTTTGATACTACGGGTATCTCCTCCGTTAATACCGTCAATCTTGGCTGTATAAATCTCCTGCCACACCCCGTTCTGCTTGTAGCTCACTGTGATGTGATCATTAAACTTTTCAGCCTTCACACGTCCGTTGGGTGATGTCTGTGCAAACAGGCCGAGACCACAAGCGGTACAAATCATCACTAAGATTAATCTTTTCATGTCAAAATTCATTTTTCTAGGTTTTATATTCTTTCTTTCAGTTTTTTCTGATTTGACTTTGTATTTGTTGTTGAGTTGCAAAGTTACAATAATTTATTGAGATTCCAATGAAAAAACCATAATTTATCAACGAAATCGATTGATTATCATGAGTGTCATGTCACGAGTGTCATTAAGAGAAAGAAAAACAAGAAAAATGAAGGGTAATTTTTGCAGCCCCTAGGGGTAACAAAAATTCCCTCTTAGGGGAACAAATTTCACCTTATTCAGTCACTCTTTGGAGGAAGGTCGAATTAGGAATAATACATTACCAATCATATATTATAAATCAAACCGTTATCGTTTGAATTTAACAACACCACAAAAAGATTCAAAATCAGTTTCATCCTTTCGCTTTGTAACGTATTTTTGTTAATATTTGTTCTTGTTATCGGTTCCTGACCGTAAAGTTTCAAAATAATTCTTAAAAATCAGAAGAAATCATGCATAATTCAAAAATATTACCTATCTTTGCAGTTCAAAAGGATTATTACTTTAAAACAATAAGGATATGCATCGATTATTACCAATCAAAAGCCTAATGAGCGCCACGATTTTGTCGCTCGCTACTTTGACAGCATCAGCTCAGCTGTCTAAAAACCCTGACAAATTCCTGGGAAACATTACTACGCGTTATCAAGTAGATGCCAGCGGATGTTCAGAGAAGTTCTACCAACTTTGGAATCAAATTACCTGTGAAAACGAATCAAAATGGGGATCAGTTGAAGGTTCACGTGGCAGTTTCAACTGGGGATGTGACAACGCATTTAATTATGCGAAGAATCACAATTTCCCATTCAAGTTCCATGCACTTATCTGGGGTGCCCAGTATCCTAACTGGCTACCCAACCTTTCCCCTTCTGAGCGCTATCAAGCCATTATCAAGTGGATGGATGCCATCAAGAAGAAATACCCAAAACTCGATATGATCGATGTGGTCAACGAAGCTGTTGGTATGCACCAGCAGGGCAACCCTATGATGAAAGAATCTTTGGGTGGCGAAGGAGTGACTGGTTACGACTGGCTCATCAAAGCCTTCGAACTGGCTTACGAACGTTGGCCCGATGCCATCCTCATCTACAACGACTACAACACCTTCCAGTGGGATACCGACAACTATATCTCACTTGTGCAGACACTACGTAATGCAGGAGCACCAATCGATGCTTACGGATGTCAGTCACACGACTTGACCGATATCAGCTTCAACAACTTCAAGAATGCAATGACAAAAATTCAAAATGCGCTGAAGATGCCAATGTATAGCACTGAGTACGATATCGGTACAGCAGATGACAGCAAACAATTGCAGCAATATAAAGCACAGATTCCTTACATGTGGGAATGCGACTACTGTGCAGGTATCACCCTTTGGGGATATATCTATGGTGCTACATGGACCACTGACGGAAACTCAGGTCTTATCAAGAATGGTAATGACCGTCCGGCTATGACCTGGTTGCGCGAATATATGGCTTCAGATAAAGCAAAGACGGCAAAGAGCCCATTCCCTGGCATGA
>CADBSN010000017.1 GCA_902797255.1 uncultured Bacteroidales bacterium
CCCACCATCGGTACGAAATGAAGTTCAAGCATACCGTATGGAGCACAGCGGTTATAAGGCGACACGATAATCAGCAACTTGTATTTCCGAGGATCGGCCTCACTGATGTCGTTGATAATGGTGACGTGATCGGGCTTTGTAGCTTCCAGATAGCCGGTACCTTCGTCACGAACTTCCAACAACAGGGCGGTTGGCTTACGGTTAACGAATGCAAAGATGCAGTCGTTCATGTCTTTGATTTCACTTGCTACAGGCCAGTCGAATCGTTGCTCGAACGTATCAAGCGCCCAAAGTCCTGCATTGTCGCTCTGGGTGGTGATGACCTCATGGGCACCAAGGATGCCTGCAATATCGCGTGTCAGGTCGTTTGCACCTCCCACATGTCCGCTTAGCACAGAAATGACGTTCTTTCCCAGCGAGTCGATACAGACTACTGCAGGGTCTGTGTGCTTATCTTTTATATAAGGTGCAATCGTACGGACACAGATGCCCATCGCACCGATGAAGATGAAAGCATCCTGTTTTTTCCATTCCTTGCCGACATCTGTGCGTTGAATCATCTTGGCACTAAACTGACGTTTCAACGTTGAGACGATTTCGCTTCCTGCCTCGCTGATTTGTATAATCGCTATCTTTTGCATTTCAGTATCGTGATTGGATGATTGTCGTTGAGTTGTATTCTTGTGGGTGGGTCTTGCTTGAGTCCTAATTCTTCACAAGCTTCGTTCCATAGCTTTTGGCTGTCGGTTGTCACCTTGGGTGCTATCACGCTGTTCATCACAATGACACCATCGGGTGCCAGTACAGTCAGCACCTTCTCCATGATTTCCTTCAAATGGCCCCCGTGACCACCGATAAAGACAGCATCTGGACATTTACCATTTATCCATTTTTCACTTTTCACTCTTTCATTTTCCAGGATGTCCCCTATATGGATATTGATACCTGGAGCACCGAATCGACGTGCATTCTCTTGGATGATTGCCTCGCACTCCGGACGAATCTCGAAAGCTTCTATCTGAAGATGGGGGAACTGCAACTTTGCTTCGATGCTAACACTACCCGTACAGAAACCGATATCCCAAAGCACATGTTTCGTTCTCAGTTCGAGCGCTTGGAGCGTTAATAGCCGGATCGGCATCTTCGTAATCATCTTCTCCCGATCATCGAGGAGGGTAAATTCCTGATCAGGAATGCCGAATCGTCGGATTCGTGGCTCTGTTTGTTGCAGTATCACACAATTTGGGTTATCATAGTCAGTTTTGCTGTCATATCGGCTCACGCGTTCCGCGGTGTTGTTACCCAAATGCTCACCGACTGTCATCACATAGTTATCGTAGCCGTATTCCGTCATCCGCAGATGGATGGCATGAGGAGTTTTCTGTTTATCCGTAAGACACCCGATGAGCGGATAGCCGTTGATGAGTGCTTCGTCCAGTTTGTCCCAAGGGCGACCAGTAAGCGAAACGACATGCATGTCGTGATAGGGTATCACCATCCTGTGAGCCAACATCTGAAGCGAATTGAACGTAGGATAGACCACCATCTCAGCATCGGGGAATTCACGCTGTAGCGTATTGGCAAAACCAAAGAACAAAGGGTCACCACTGGCAAAAACCACAATTGGGTGCTCTTCGGTTTCTCCGCAGAGACTTTCGTATCTTTCGAACACAGCATCAAGTGGTACGGTGATATCAATCCATTCCGCATCACTGGGCAGCAACGTCGCTACAATCTCATGGTGGCGCTTACCACCCGAGAAAACCTTTCCTCGTTTGATAACCTCCAACACTTCAGGAGGAAAGAAAGGTCGATGACTGTCTGTAATACCTATAACGATGAACTTCATAAGTCGCGGCCTGGTTTCAGTTGTGCTGCATCATCGAATGTCAGGATGGCGTTACAGAGCGTAGCAGCGAGATTGCTTCCTCCTTTTCTGCCTTCCACGATAATCTTGGGAATATCTTTAAAGGGCTTCACCATGTGCTTCGATTCTTTCACATGCACAAAGCCTACAGGAGCAGCAATGATACCTGCAGGGTGAGCTATCCCCTTACGAATCAGTTCACAGAGTTCCATCAACGCAGTCGGTGCATTACCAAAAGCGAAGAGTGCATCGGGGTGTTCCTCTACAGCCAGACGTATACCTGCTTGCGTACGAGTGATATCTTGTGGGGCCGTCATTTCAGCCACACGTGGGTCTGCCAGATAGCATTTTGCTTCGATTCCGAGACGTTGCAAAGCTCCCTTTCGGATGCCACTTGTCACCATCGTGACATCGGTGATAATGGTTTTCAGTGTGCCATCCTTTACCTTATTGTATAATGTCTCTACGGCTCCTTCGTCAGTATAGAGAATGTCCTCCATCTCAAAGTCCGCAGTCGTATGAATCGCGTGCAGTAGTGCCCATTTGTGGTCGATAGGGTAGTCCTTTTTCAGTTCTCCTGTGATGGTGCGGAATGATTCTATCATGATGTTTTGTCCCACCTTGTCACTATCTTTTTGTTGTTCCCGATAATATCCGCGTGGTGTGATGATTTTGCTATCACTAATATACGACTGACTATTTCCAATCAGTATCACCGTAAACATATCCACATCCTCAGGGTCGAACGCTGCGAGGGTGGTGACCTTGATTTCCTGTTCATCACGACCTGCCTGACGTACATATCCCACAGGAGTATCAGCAGAACGTTCTTGCAGGAACAAGTCCTGCAGACGATACAATTGCCAATAGCGGCCATGCGATTTGGGGTTATACACGGCTGTGACGAAGTCGCCCGTAGCTGCTGCCTTGATGCGTCGTTCAATCACCTCCCAAGGGGTCATCAGGTCACTCAACGAGATGATGCATAGATCGTGACCGATGGGAGCACCCAGCAGAGATGCTGCTTTCTGGAAGGCACTGATGCCTGGAAGTACGGAAATCTCCACATTGCTGTTCCGTTCTTTTGCCATCTCATAGATGAGTGGAGCCATCCCATAGATACCTGCATCGCCACTCGAAATGACACATACGGTCATCCCCTGTTCGGCCAGTTCGAATGCTTGCTCTGCCCGTTCGCGTTCCTTCTTCATGCCCGTATCGATACACTCGCAGCCCGGCTTCACATACGCCTCGATAAACTGAAAGTAGTACTTATATCCTACGATGGCATCCGCCTCTTGCACCGCTTCGAGCACCGCAGGGGTGATGTCTTCTTTACTGCCAGGTCCTATGCCTGCTATGATGATTCGCTTCATATACCTACTAAAATTTTGCCTTCACGCTCACATGCAATGCCCTGCCGGGATTGATGGTCGCGAAGTTCGAGTTCCACGGACTTGTATCTCGTTTGTTGAAGATATTCTCAATGCCGATACCTGGTTCGAGGACAAACGTGTCCATGATGAAGGCATGGCTGGTGTTGAGGTTCCATTGCTGATAGCGCGGAGCATACCCGTAAGTGCTGCTATAGCGCCGACCCTGAATATGCCCGTTGAGGTTGATGTTCAGGTGATAGTTCTTCCACACATGATCCCATGTGGCCGACAGGTTTGCCACATTTCTCACGCTCTTGTCTATAGGGGTCTCGGTCTCGACATATTGCTGAGTCTTGGTGTCAAGTGTCACCGTGGTGGCTTTCGAGTCGGTGTAGGTATAGCCGGCAGCGATGGAGAACCCGTATGGCAGGATGAATTTCACGTTGGCATTGATACCCCGAATCTTCGCACGGTCGATGTTGTCGCGCTGACGAATGGTGGTCCATCCTTCTGCGTATAGGGCCGTCAGCACGGGGTCGCTATTGATTTCCGTCATACTCATCGTGCGGTAGTTAATCATATCGCGAATGTTGTTGATGAAAGCATTCACGCTGATGTTCAACCATTCATTGCTATATTCCGCATTGGCATTCCAGAAGTGGTTCTTCTCGGGTTTCAGCACAGGATTAGGGGTCGTATATCTCGAAGTGGTCTTTGCCTGGTCGCTGGCATAGAGCTGTGAGAGGGTAGGTGTGCGGTAGCCACCGGCATAACTGGCTCGGAGGCGCAGCCCACCTGTGTGATAGAACAACGACACGCTGGGTGTTAGGTTGCTGTGGAAGTTCGTATTGTATGTATAGCGCAGTCCTACGACACCTTCAAGACCTTTCGTGATGGTCACCTCGTCCTGAGCAAACAGGTTATAGGTTGAGGTATGCTCACCGTCGATATTGTCGCTATGGCTGTCCAGCGTCGACTGCTCCAGTTCGATGCCAGCCGACAGCTTGTTCCACGAAGCCAGACGGAAGATGCCCTTCAGTGTCTCATTATAATAATGTGTGCGTTTCCTCACTTCGTCATACGACTCTTTATCCTCCGTTTGCCAGTAGTCGTACTTCGAGGTGAAGTTGTCGCTATAGAGGTCGAGATACACGTGAGTCCTCTGATTCGGTACCCATCGGGCACCAGCTCCATAATGGTACGACTCATGCCCGATGTCGTACGTGTATGCCTTCTTGCTCGTGTAGCTGTAGGTCTTCGTGCCAGTAGCAGCATCCTTTGTTGATTTCTGGGTGAAGTAAGTGGCATCCTGTGGCCTGCAGGTCTCGTTCGTGTAGTAGTCGCCATTCACGTAGATGTCGAACTGGTCAGAGAAGGTCCATCCCAGTTTCTCCGTCACGTTATGACTTTTGAACCCCATCGACATCGGTCGTCCAGTCAATTTCAGCACCTCAGTACCGTCCTCATCGAATGCTTGATAAGGATTCACCTGCCAGTTGTCCGCTTGCTTGTAACTATAGGAAGTCAGGCTCGACAGTTTCCCTGCAGTTACATCCACATTCACATCCTCCGTCAGTCGGTTCTTGCTGCTCAGGTGAGTCGTGTTCGTCACACTGAGTTTATCCTTCGAGTCATCGGTGATGATGTTCACCACCCCCGCAATTGCATCACTACCATACAAGGCGCTGGCGGCACCGGGCAGGATCTCTATACGCTTGATGTTGTCAATGCTGATACGGTCCCAGCGGTCGTCACCACTCACACGCTTACCGTTCACCATAATCAGCAGATAGTCGTCGCTCACACCGTTGAAGTTCACCGTCGTACCCATTCCGTTCGTCTGGGTCGTGATGTTCGGCGTCAGTCGTGAGAGTGCTTCCTGTAAGTTCGTCACCTTCGCATCCCTCAATTCTTTCGCACTGATCATCTGAACAGCTACCGGTGAGTTGTCGTTCTTGTGGTAAGTACCCGTACCCGTGATGACTACAGGATTCAAGTCCTGACGGATTTGAACCACCGGGTTGGCATCCTTCTCGTTCTGAGCATTAGTCACGTTTGCTATCATTGAGAGCATCATCGTGATGATAAGCGTAATGTTTCGTGTCATATTTATCTCTTTTGAATAAATCGCTTAGTATATACTTCCTCCATAGGTTTATACTCCCCTCCATAAAGGGAGGGGCAAGGGGGTGGGTCCGTTTATTAATTTCTGTTGCAAATATACAAATTATTAATGATACTACCAAACAATCAGAAATAAAAAAACATTTTTCAACACATTTTCCTCTTTTCTCACTTACAACGTTACCAATATCCACTTTACTCCGCCTATACCTTTCTACTAACGCTCCTCTACCTCGCTTCGTATAAAGGCTCGGTAAACGCTCGGTAAAGGCTCGGTACTCATGCGTTGTTCGCTGGGTTTCTTGCCCTTTCGACGGTACAAAGTTACGAATTTTTAATGGGAAGAACAATGTAACTATCTTGCATTCAACTCATTTTCTTGAAAACATTTTGTGGAATGATATTTGCTTAGCAAACAAACGAAGCGGCGTCAGCATGGCTGGCACCGCTTGTCGTTGATGGGGTAGGGG
>CADBSN010000018.1 GCA_902797255.1 uncultured Bacteroidales bacterium
AGAAGCAGAATGGTCGTCCGCTGACTGACTCTGAAATCTTTGGCTTTGCACAGATTAACTCTGAGCATTGTCGCCACAAGATATTCGGAGGTACGTTTATCATCGACGGTAAGGAGCAGGAAAGCAGTCTGTTCCAGATGATCAAGAAAACCACGCAGGAGAATCCTAACAAGATTATCTCTGCATATAAAGATAATGTGGCATTCGCCCAAGGACCTATGGTGGAGCAATTTGCCCCCAAGGATCACAGCACGAGCGACTACTTTGTGACGAAAGACATCGAGTCGGTCATCTCGCTGAAGGCTGAGACACATAACTTCCCAACTACTGTGGAGCCATTCAATGGTGCTGCTACAGGTACAGGTGGTGAGATTCGCGACCGTATGGGTGGTGGAACAGGATCGTGGCCAATTGCTGGTACAGCTGTCTATATGACCAGCTACCGCAATGGTGAGCATCCTCGTCATTGGCTCTATCAGACCCCTGAGCAGATACTGATTAAGGCTTCGAACGGTGCGAGCGACTTTGGTAACAAATTCGGACAGCCACTCATCTGTGGTTCTGTGCTGACGTTTGAGCACCAGGCGAAGGGTAGCGACGAGCCTCAGTATGGCTACGATAAGGTCATCATGTTGGCTGGTGGTGTGGGCTATGGCACCAAGCGCGACTGCCTGAAAGGCGAACCTCAGAAGGGCAACAAGATTGTGGTCGTAGGTGGCGACAACTACCGCATCGGATTGGGTGGAGGAAGTGTGAGCTCTGTGGATACAGGTCGCTACTCAAGCGGTATTGAGCTGAATGCTGTTCAGCGTGCCAACCCAGAGATGCAGAAACGTGCCAATAACTTGGTTCGTGCCCTTTGTGAAGAAGACGTGAACCCCATCGTGTCTATCCACGATCATGGAAGTGCAGGACATGTGAACTGCCTCAGTGAGTTGGTGGAAGAGTGTGGTGGAACCATCGATATGACAAAATTACCGATTGGCGACACAACCCTCAGCTCGAAGGAAATCATTGCCAACGAGTCGCAGGAGCGTATGGGACTGCTCATCGACGAAAAGCATATTGACCACGTTCGCAAGATTGCAGAACGCGAACGTGCACCATTGTATGTGGTGGGTGAGACCACTGGTGATGCTCACTTTGCCTTTGAACAGGGTGATGGTGTGCGCCCATTCGACCTCGAGGTCGCCCAGATGTTTGGCCACTCGCCAAAGACCTATATGCGTGATGAGACTGTGGAGCACAAATATGCGAATGTGGAATATGACGCAAAGGCAGTGATCGACTACCTGAAACAAGTGCTCAAGCTGGAGGCTGTTGCTTGTAAGGACTGGTTGACCAATAAGGTGGACCGTTCTGTGACAGGTAAGATTGCCCGTCAGCAGTGTCAGGGCGAGTTGCAGTTACCATTGAGCGACTGTGGTGTGGTTGCCCTCGACTATCGTGGCAAGGCTGGTATCGCTACTGCTATCGGACATGCTCCTCAGGCAGGTTTGGCTGATCCAGCTGCAGGAAGCGTACTCTCTGTGGCAGAGTCACTTACGAATATCGTTTGGGCACCTTTGACTGAAGGACTCGACAGCGTGAGCCTGTCTGCTAACTGGATGTGGCCTTGTCGTAGCCAGAAAGGTGAAGACGCACGATTGTTTGCTGGTGTTAAGGCATTGAGCGACTTCTGCTGTGCTCTTCAGGTGAACGTTCCAACAGGTAAGGACTCACTCTCAATGACGCAGAAATATCCTGACGGAACAAAGGTCATCAGCCCAGGAACCGTTATCGTAAGTAGCGGTGGTGAGGTGAGCGACATCCGCAAAGTGGTTTCTCCTGTCGTTCAGAATGTAGATTCTACACTCTATCATATAGACTTCTCGTTCGACGAACTGAAGTTGGGTGGTAGCGCATTTGCTCAGACACAAGGAAAGGTTGGCAGCGATGTGCCAACAGTTCAGAATCCTGAGTATTTCCGTGATGCCTTTATGGCTGTACAGGAGTTGGTGAACAACGAACTGTTATTAGCTGGACACGATATCAGCGCAGGTGGTTTGATTACCTGTCTGCTCGAGATGTGCTTCGCCAATACGAAGGGCGGATTGAAGGTAAATCTCGATGAAATGGGTGAAAAAGACCTTGTTAAGCAGTTATTTGCCGAGAATCCAGGTGTTGTGATTCAGGTAGCAAAAGACAATGTCGAGAAGGTGGAAAGCATCCTGGCTGATGCTGGTGTGGGCTTCGCCAAGATAGGTGAACCTATCGCAGAACGTGTCATCAAGATGGAAAGCGCACAAGGCAACACCTTATTTAATATAGATGAGTTGCGCGATGTGTGGTATTCAACTTCGCACGAGTTAGATCGTCTGCAGAGCATGAATGGTCAGGCAGATGAGCGCTTTGCCAACTATAAGAACCAACCTATCGAACATAAATTCAATGCTGACTTCACAGGAACGTTTGCTCAGTATGGCATCAGTCCTGATCGTGACTCAGCACCTTCTGCAGCACGTCCTAAGGCTGCTATCATCCGTGAAAAGGGAACGAATGGTGAACGCGAAATGGCTTACTGCCTCTATCTCGCAGGCTTCGATGTGAAGGATGTGATGATGACAGACCTCGTGAGCGGACGTGAAACCCTCGAAGAAATACAGATGATTGTGTTCTGTGGTGGATTCTCCAACTCTGACGTATTGGGAAGTGCGAAAGGATGGGCAGGAGCCTTCCTCTTCAACCCCAAGGCTAAGCAGGCACTCGATAACTTCTACGCTCGTAAGGATACCCTCTCGCTGGGTATCTGTAATGGCTGCCAGCTGATGATGGAGTTGGGTCTGTTGGGTGTGAAAGGTAGCATGCAGCACAACATCAGTCATAAGTTCGAGAGTGCATTCCTCTCACTCAGCATTCCACAGAACGAATCCGTATTGTTTGGCTCACTCAGTGGTAACAAGCTGGGATTGTGGGTAGCGCATGGAGAAGGACGTTTCGCATTACCTGACCCAGAGAGCGCCTACAATGTAGTTGCGAAGTACAACTATCATGGCTATCCTGCTAATCCAAATGGTAGTGATTATGATATCGCAGGTATCTGTACGGCAGATGGACGCCATCTGGCTATGATGCCTCACTTGGAACGCGCCATCTTCCCTTGGCAGATGGCCAACTATCCTGAGGAGCGTAAGCATGACGATGTGACCCCTTGGATCGAAGCTTTCGTGAATGGGCGCAAGTGGTGCGAGCAGCATAAGGGATAAAATAAAAGCGGAGCCAACTAAGTTGACTCCGTTTTTTGTTACTGATGGCAGTTAAGGATAACTTATTTAATGTTGTCCACCCATTTGAACAGACGGCTCCAACGTATCTTCGAAGAAGCTGGATTGCTGTCTGGGCAGATAGACAGCCAGATAAAGAGTGGCTTACCAACAACATGGTCCTCAGGAACGAAGCCCCAATAGCGGCTGTCTGCTGAGTTGTGACGATTGTCGCCCATCATCCAGTAGTAGTCCATCTTGAAAGTGTATTCGTTTGTTTCCTTACCGTTGATGATGATCTTGCCATTCTCTACTTTCAGAGTATTTCCTTCATAAACTCGGATAGGACGGTCGTAGATGGCGATATTGTCCATCGTGAGGGTCACCTTCTTCCCTTTTGCAGGAATCCAGATAGGTCCGTAATTGTCGCGAGTCCATCCATAATCGTGGTTGAGCGGATATACGTGTCCTGAGTTGATATCCATAATTTCGCCAATACTATCGATGAGTTCAGGATGGTTCAGGAGTTCCTGCTTAGAGTGCTCTGTGAGAGGTACACCTAAGCGATGGTCCTCAAACGGATGATCAGGACGATCGTGCCATCGAGCATAGGCTTCATCGCTGATTTGCAACTCATCGCGCATCTCATCGTTGAGTTCACCCTTCGAATAGACGTAGTAGTTGAACTGCGCTTCCGTAGGCGTCTTCTGAGCCTTGCCGTCAATATAGATAATCTTATCCTTGATTTCCAATGTCTGATTAGGCAGACCTACACAACGTTTCACATAGTTCTCACGACGGTCAACAGGACGACTGGTGATTTCGCCATATCTGAACTTCTCTTGTGCAACGAGTTGCTTACCAACCTGATACAACTCGTCGAACATCTTCATCTGCTCTTCTGTGCTGAGAGTACGCATAAGAGGTAAGTTGTAACCTTGGTTCTTGTAGGCCTCAGCACCATACATATAGCAGAGCTCGTAGAAGTCGTTTGGATAGTTGACAGCAACTGTGTCGCCTGCAGGGTAGTTGAACACAACGATATCACCATACTCAACTTTGCCTAATCCTTTCACACGACGATACTCCCAATGTGGCCATTCGATATACGACTTGGCATTGATGATAGGGAGGGTGTGCTGTGTGAGTGGCATCGTAAGTGGTGTCTGTGGAATTCTAGGTCCATAACTCAACTTGCTCACTAACAGATAGTCACCTGTCAGGAGTGACTTTTCGAGCGAACTACTTGGAATCTGGTAGTTCTGGAAGAAGAACTGATTGACGAAGTAGACTGCTACGAGGGCAAATACCAATGCATCGACCCAACTCATCAGGGTACGACCTACAGGACTATCGAGGTCTTTCCACCAGGTCCACTTGATTTTCTTGGAGATATAGACATCGTAGATGAATGGTACGACCAACAGGCCCCACCAACTGCCAACCCAATAAAGGAAAGCAAGGTAAAGCACCAAAACGATGATGAACATTACCCAATTCTTCTTTTTCTCCGCTTTCTCTGTCTTCTCTGCGTTGGCTCTCTCTGCCTTTATTTGTTTAGATCCTTTAAACTTTACCATAGTTGTTTGGCTTATTATCGTTTAATAAAAGACGTTGATTTGAGATGTTTACTACATCTATTGATGTTAAATGTTATTAAAATTGGAATAGGTCGCTCGTTGTCAGTAGTCCCTGATGCTTTGCAGTATATTCTGCAGCAAGAACTGCACCCAAGGCGAAACCCTTACGGTTGTGAGCATCGTGGGTAATAGTGATGAGGTCGGCTTCAGAGTCGTAGCGGATGGTGTGGATACCTGGCACTTCTCCGCGACGGATATCATCCACACGCAACAACTTTGGGTCTGTGGTTTCTTCTGCCCATCCTTCCTTGCGGTCGAGTGCCTCCACAATCTCCTCAGCGAGGGTGATAGCCGTACCTGATGGGTGGTCGAGCTTATGGACATGATGGGTCTCTTCCAACTCTACATCATATTGTGGAAATTGGTTCATCAGCTTAGCCAGATAGCGGTTGACTGCTGAAAAGATGGCTACACCAATGCTGAAGTTAGATGCCCAGAAGAGGGTCTTTCCTCCTTCGCTACAAGCCTTGCGCACATCGTCACCATGCTCTTTCAACCAACCTGTACTACCAGAAACAACCTTCACGTTATGTTTCCATGCTTTTAGGTAGTTGTTGTAGGCTACCTGTGGAGCAGTAAATTCTATGGCTACATCTGCTGAAGCAAACTCTGGGCTATCAAAATCTTCTTGGTTGTCAATGTCAATAATGCTTACGATTTCGTGCCCACGACTGATGGCAATCTGTTCAATCATCTTGCCCATCTTGCCATATCCAATTAACGCTATTTTCATATAACTCGTAAAATTTGGGATAAAAATATCACTCTCAACAATAAAAATGATATTCTTATTGTGCTCACTTTGTCAAATTTTCTGCAAAGATACGAAAAGTTTGCTGTTTAAGGTTTACCGTTTAGGGTTTTTCTTCTATTTTTCATAACTCTTAACTCATAATTCATAACTATTTTGTATCTTTGCAACAAAGAGAGCTTATTATGGAATATATGCTTCATTATGTGTGGCAACATCGCATGTTTCCACTCAGTCAGCTACAGACGGAACAAGGAGAATCCATTGAGGTTATCAGTGTTGGACGGCATAACTCCGATGCAGGCCCGGATTTTCTGGGTGCTCAGTTGAAGATTGGTGGGATGATGTGGGCTGGAAATATAGAGATACATCTTCGTTCGAGTGATTGGTATCGCCACCATCACGATATGGATGCCGCCTACGATAACGTTATTCTGCATGTGGTGTCTGAGGCGGATTGCGAAGTCAAGACATCAAAAGGGTTGCTGGTTCCACAACTGAAACTACAGATTCCTGCATACGTGAAAGAGAATTATGATGCATTGATGAAGTCGGACCGTTATCCTCGATGCCGCAATTCTCTGATTTCGTTGTCTAGACTGACCATCACTTCGTGGTTTTCTGCCTTGTATGTAGAACGACTTGAGCAGCGAACTATGCAAATTATGGAACGACGGAAGCAATGTGATTTGAGTTGGGAGCAGACCGCTTTTGTGACGATTGCCCGTTACTTTGGTTTTGGAAAGAATGGAGATGTGTTCGAACGCTGGGCGCTGTCAATTCCTATGAATGCAATCAGTAAGCATCGAGATGATTTGTTTCAGATTGAGGCCATTTTCTTTGGTCAGGCAGGCTTTTTGAATGATTCATTCCAGTCGCACCATCATGTATTGTCGGATTATTACTACAAACTGAAGGCTGAATACTCCTTTTTAAGCAAGAAATTTAACCTGCAAAGTATTGACCCAACGCAGTGGAGGTTCATGAGGATGCGTCCCCAGACTTCCCCTTATGTGCGAATGGCACAACTCGCGATGCTTTATTATACCAATCGACTCAATCTGTCTCGATTGGTTGAGGCTAATACGATTGATGAGTTACGAGAATTGTTGGATATTACCCTTGGCGACTATTGGAAATGTCATTATTCGTTTGCGGATATAGAGGTGGCAAAGGGTGTAAAGTCACTCTCGAAGGCAACCAAAGACCTCGTTGTCATCAACAGTGTTGTTCCTTTGCTGTTTGCTTATGGGAAATACAAGGCAAACGAGACAATGTGTCAGCGAGCAATTAATTATATGGAGCAGATAAAGCCGGAGCGCAATCATATCATTACGATGTGGAACGAAGCAGGGATCGAATGTCGTTCTGCTTCTGAATCGCAGGCCGTCTTGCAACTGACAACTCGTTATTGTGACGCGAAGGATTGTCTGCATTGTAGGTTTGGATACGAATACATTAAGCATACACCTTCTTATTTAAAGGAAAGGGAACAATAGGAACGATTATTAGGAAACATAATAGTAGAAACGAGGTCGTATGTTGATAGAAAACGTAAAAGGCCAGTCTCACGACTGACCTTTTTCCTTTTGTTTGAAAGATGTGCCGACTCGGTTAGAATCACTTCTTTTTGGTCGGCACGAGAATATATGTAAGAATTGAATGAAATGTTTCTTCTTTATTCTTAACAGTCAGGATACCTGACTCTATGCCTTTTTATGCGTCTATGTTTGCGTATGTTGCGTTGCGCTCGATGAACTCACGACGTGGTGGAACATCATCACCCATTAACATTGAGAAGATATAGTCTGCCTCAGCTGCATCCTCGATGGTGACCTGCTTGAGTAGACGAGTCTCTGGGTTCATGGTCGTCTCCCACAACTGTTCTGGGTTCATCTCACCAAGACCTTTGTATCGTTGGGTCTTGATGCTGTCTTGATTACCATCACCATACTGGTCGATGAAGCGGAGACGTGCTTGTTCGTCATAGCAATACTCGCTGACCTTACCCTTGGTGCACTTGTAAAGTGGTGGTGTAGCAATATAGAGGCGTCCGTCCTTGATAAGTTGTGGCATGTAGCGGAAGAAGAGTGTGAGCAACAAGGTGTCGATGTGAGAACCATCGACATCAGCATCGGTCATGATGATGGTCTTGTAGTAGCGCAACTTCTCGTAGTTGGCTTCCTTGCTGTCTGTTTCATCGATACCAAAGCGTACACCAAGTGCGTTGATGATGTTGTTGACCTCCTCATGGTCGAAGGCCTGATGCCACTTCACGCGTTCCACATTGAAGATTTTACCACGTATAGGCAGGATGGCCTGGAAGTGACGGTCACGTCCTTGTTTTGCTGATCCACCTGCAGAGTCACCCTCGACAATGAACATCTCACAGTTGGCTGGGTCCTTATCTGAGCAGTCTGCTAGTTTGCCTGGCAGTCCTCCTCCTGACATTGGATTCTTACGCTGCACCTTTTCGCGAGCCGTACGTGCTGCAATACGTGCTTCAGCAGCCAGCACCACTTTGTCGATGATGAGTTTTGCCTCCTTTGGATGTTCTTCAAGGTAGTTGGTGAGTGCTTCACCCACAGCAGAGTTGACAGCGCCCATGACTTCGTTGTTTCCTAACTTAGTCTTAGTCTGTCCCTCGAACTGAGGTTCTGCCACCTTAACTGATATGACAGCCGTAAGACCCTCGCGGAAGTCTTCCGGGCTTATCTCGATCTTCTGCTTGTTGAGACGATCCATCAACTTCTGATCATCGGAAGTGTATTTTTTCAACACACGGGTCAAAGCAGTACGGAATCCTTGCAGATGAGTACCTCCCTCAATGGTGTTAATATTGTTGACGTAAGAATGGATGTTCTCTGAATAAGAAGTGTTGTACATGATAGCTGCCTCAATCGGTGTGTCACCTTTCTCCGTGTTGAGATAGATGATGTCGTTGAAAAGGTGTGTACGTGTGGAGTCGATATACTTTACGAAGTCACGAAGTCCGCCTTCAGAGTAGAATACATCTTTACGTATACCTTCATAGCCAGCTTGTGCGTTCATGTCGAGACGCATATCCTGAAGTGTGATGGTAATACCTGCGTTGAGGTATGCCAACTCACGCATGCGATTTGCTAAGATCTCGTAACGATAGGTTCGGGTGATGAAGATGCTCCCGTCTGGCCAGAACTGCTGACGAGTACCTCGTATGTCTGTAGTACCGATTTCCTTTACATCGTAAAGCGGCTTACCGCATGAGTACTCTTGCTGGTAGACCTTGCCATTACGGAACACTTGAGAAATCATGTGTGTTGAAAGAGCATTTACACAACTGACACCAACACCATGAAGTCCACCTGATACCTTATATGAGCCTTTGTCGAATTTTCCTCCAGCATGAAGCACTGTCATCACGACTTCGAGCGCAGAACGATGCTCCTTCTCGTGCATGTCAACAGGAATACCACGACCGTTATCTTGAACCGTTATGGAATTGTCCTCATTAATTGTTACCTCGATGTGGGTGCAAAAACCAGCAAGTGCTTCGTCAATAGAGTTATCAACCACTTCATACACCAAGTGATGAAGTCCCTTTTCACTAATATCTCCAATGTACATTGCAGGACGCTTACGCACAGCCTCCAAGCCTTCCAAAACTTGGATATTACTTGCGGAGTAATCAGCTCCTGCCTGAATCAATTCATCCATTATTCGTTTAAATCACATTTTACGGTACAAATTTACGATTTTTTCCTGAATTATGCAAACATTCTGCTTAAAAAGAACATAAGAAATACACCTTTGGTGTATTATGTCGCGATTTGACTTTAAAACCACAGATAAATTCGTGGATATAATTTATAGGGCATTCCCCTCCCACCTTAAGTATTTCTTTCTTACTAGTTAGGAAATGAGTTTTTCCTAGTTATGTAGTAAAATAAACGATGCATAATAACAAAAAAATAAGATGTCGTTAATGACACCTTATTTATACTATAATGGCATGTAAACCAAGTTTACTGCAATTAAGAGAGCTTTGAGATGTGAAGCATTGCACCAGATTTGAGGTTTGCGGCCTTCTTCCAGTGAATGATGTTTTGCTTTGCGAGTTTGTCTAACATCTTCTGAAGCTTTGGATAGAGTTCCAAAGCCGTCTCTTTCTCCTTGGTAGCACGAAGCTTACGGAGTGCATTACGCATTGTCTTTGCGTAATAGCGGTTGTGCAGTCTGCGAGTTTCAGACTGGCGCATGCGCTTGATAGTCGATTTGTGATTTGCCATTATTTATGTTTATTATTTGTACTGTAATATAAGCTAATAAATATAGCTTTTTCTTCAATTCTTATTTATGTGAAGTAGTCCCTAGCAGAATCGAACTGCTCTTTAGAGAATGAAAATCTCTCGTCCTAACCGATAGACGAAGGGACCAGCCTCTGA
>CADBSN010000019.1 GCA_902797255.1 uncultured Bacteroidales bacterium
GAACCACTCTTCTGACCAAAGAAATTTTCACCATTAGCCATAATCAAATAAATGATGGTCGTTGGTTGTTAGTACTAGTATAGATAATTTAGGTGTCGGTCGTCTGCACTTTTTGCCATTCTCCCAAAACTCGCTCTTTATATGAGCGGAGTTGAAGCGGAGGTGAAGCGGAAGTGAAGCGGACTTGAACCACGCTGCAAAGTTACGATTTTTTAGGTATTTTGCCAAAATATTTTTGTAAATTTCATGACATTCATGACATATGACATCACCCTAAGTTCAAGAGTTCAAGGTTAAAGAAGGTTCCAAGGGTTCAAGAGGCTAGGGAAAATGTAAAAACAGACCCCCTTAGGGAAAATGTAAAAATTTAAAAATGATAAAATGTAAAAATTAATGCTAAATCGTAAATGGTAAATGGTTAATTGTCGAATGGTAAATGTTAAAGGGTCGAGAACAAAATCTAAACAAATAAGGTGTCCTTCTGGGAAGAACACCTTATTATAAATATAGTTGTTGACATTAATTACGGAACACCAACGTTCCACCGGACTCATCAACAGTAATGGTGGAGTTTTTGCAGACTGTTCCCATGAGCATTTGTTTCGATAGCTCGTTAAGCAGATGATGCTGGATGGCTCGTTTCACGGGTCGTGCACCAAATTGTGGGTCGAACCCTGCTTGAGCTATGAAGTTGATGGCGCGATCGGTGATGTTCAGTGTGATGCCGTTGGTGGCTATTAACTGCTGGACACCGGCAATCTGGAGTTTCACGATTTGTAGTATCTCGTCTTCGCTCAATGACTTGAACGTGATGATTTCATCGATTCGATTGATGAACTCTGGTCGCATCAACTGATGCAGTTGCTCTTCGCTGCAGTTGGATGTCATGATGATGATGGTGTTCTTGAAGTTCACCGTACGCCCTTTGTTGTCGGTCAAACGACCGTCGTCGAGCACCTGCAGCAGGGTGTTGAACACATCGGGATGCGCTTTCTCAACTTCATCGAACAGCACGACGGAGTAGGGCTTGCGGCGTACAGCTTCGGTGAGCTGACCGCCTTCGTCGTAGCCAACGTAGCCTGGAGGTGCTCCGATCAGTCGAGAGACGCTATACTTTTCCTGATACTCACTCATGTCGATACGGGTGATGAGCGACTCGTCGTTGAACAGGTAAGAGGCAAGCGCTTTAGCCAGTTCGGTCTTACCAACTCCGGTAGGGCCAAGGAAGATGAATGAGCCGATGGGGCGGCGTGGGTCTTGCAAGCCTGCACGGCTGCGACGGACGGCATCGCTCACGGCTTTGATGGCTTCGTCCTGTCCAACGACACGGCGGTGGAGCTCTTCTTCGAGATGGAGCAACTTATCTTTTTCGCTTTGCAGCATCTTGCTCACTGGTATGCCTGTCCAGCGACTGACGACATCGGCGATGTCTTCACTTGTCACCTCTTCCTTGATCATGGCATTGCCGTCTTGAGTGGCAGCCAGCTGTTCCTGTACCTTATTGATATCGTCCTGTAAGGATTGTATCTTTCCGTAACGTATCTCGGCCACACGACCGTAGTTGCCCTCACGTTCTGCACGGTCGGCCTCGAACTTCAACTGCTCAATATCTTGCTTGTCCTGCTGAATCTTGTTGACGAGACTGCGCTCCTCCTGCCATTTGTCGTGAAGCACCGTGTATTGGGCGTTCAGGCTGTCGATCTCCTCGTTGAGTTGGTTGAGCTTGGTCTTGTCGCCCTCGCGTTTGATGGCGGCTCGCTCTATCTCGAGTTGTTTCAGCTTACGGCTGATTTCATCGAGTTCTTCGGGGACTGAATCACGTTCCATACGCAGTTTGGCGGCTGCTTCGTCCATGAGGTCGATGGCTTTGTCGGGAAGGAATCGTTCGGTAATGTAGCGGTTTGACAGTTCGACGGAAGCGATGATGGCGTCATCCTTGATACGCACTTTGTGGTGATTCTCGTAGCGCTCCTTCAAGCCTCGCAGAATGCTGATGCTGTTGAGTACATCTGGCTCGTCGACCATGACGGTCTGGAAACGACGCTCGAGCGCCTTGTCCTTCTCAAAATATTTCTGGTATTCGTCGAGGGTGGTGGCTCCGATGCTGCGCAGTTCGCCTCGTGCCAGCGCAGGTTTCAGGATGTTTGCCGCGTCCATTGCACCTTGTGTCTGGCCCGCACCTACGAGGGTGTGAATCTCATCGATGAAGAGGATGATGTTGCCCTCGCTTTCGATGACAGCGTTGATGACTGCTTTCAGTCGTTCCTCGAACTCTCCCTGATACTTTGCTCCTGCGATGAGTGCGCCCATATCGAGCGAATAGAGTTGTTTGTCCTTCAGGTTCTCTGGCACATCACCACGCAGGATTCGATGAGCCAATCCTTCCACGATAGCGGTCTTACCAGTACCTGGTTCGCCCACAAGTATAGGATTGTTCTTCGTACGACGGCTCAGAATCTGCAAGACCCGACGTATCTCATCGTCACGTCCGATAACAGGATCGAGCTTTCCACTACGAGCCATTTCGATAAGGTTCGTAGCATACTTCTTGAGGGCCTCAAGGTTGAATTCCTTTTGGCTACCTCCGTTTGTTTGGTTGTTTTGATTTGTATTCATAATCTTTGTCTCCTTTCACATCCATAAGAACATCAAATGTCGTTCCAAAGGTGAAAATGGCGACAAAAAGACACGATGTAGTGACGAAATGGCGTACTACCGAGGTATATCTACTTTAAAAATGGCAGGGAAGCAATAGGCTGGATCGCCACGCTCTTCGAGCGATTTCCTGAGGTTTTCGGCAGTGCGTGAGAGCTTCCCATTAAACAAAGTTCTCTTATTGTAAATTACCTTTACCGCCTTGTCGAGATTCACGAGTTGGTCGTTCAGGTAAAGCGTCACTTCTGAATAGTCGCAATCGGAAATGTAAACGGTGTTGTTCTTAACAGAGGCCTTTATCACATTCCCTTTTTTCGTTTCGGAAGATGGAACGCCCAACCAATAGAAGTGGGTACGTCCATTATCACCTTGACACCATATAACTGTGGTTGGATATGGGTTGCGTGTGTATTTCGCCATCCAAGGTAGTGCTGCTTTGTCTTCAAGGTCCATCCAATGAGGTTTGCCTGCTACGATATGTGTTTCGTGAATATAACCCTCAGGGTCGGCACGTTGCAGGGAGTCTAATTCTAACCCGCGTTTGGCCACTTCTGTGTTACGGTTGTAAGCTGCATCTTCACTACCGCACCAAAGCATGAAAGGTAGGTTGCGAACACCTAACAGACTGACATCGCCAGGATGACCAGCCATCATGGATGCCGCAGCCCAGTGGTCGGCCATACGAGGTGCCATTCGCCAAACACCATCGCCGCCCGCCGAATAGCCGAGTATATAAACTTTATCGGGGTTGACATCGTGGAAGAGCATCATGATTTGAATGAGTTCTTCAAACATGCTGTCGATAGGATTTTTGAACCACATGTCCCAATCGTCCCAAGGAGCGCGAGGACATACATAAACACCTTCTACGGGTTGATAGAGTAGCTTTTGGTTTTCCCATTGACTATCGTTGAGAGTTGTCGGAGCATTCCCTCCTCCATGCATCGAAATCCACATGCTGCGACCATCAGCAGGTTTTTCTCCGAACACTTTTATGGTGTATCTCATCTTCAATTCTCCCTGCAGAATACAACTTGCCTCATCCGTTGCTTTCAGTTGGTTTGCCAAACGGGTTTTCCAATGATTGATAATTTCTGTTTTTATCTTTTCTGTAGCGGTTCTACTAAGACTTTGAGCGTGTGTTTGATGTATGCCAATCATCATCGAAATAGATAAGATGATGGAAGAAAATATATGAAATTTCATAATGCTAATGTATTTTGTTTGTTCGTTCTTGATGCAAAAATACAAAAAAATAACAATTTGGCTTTTACAAATCCAATATTTTCATTCGAGATTGTC